>URRK01000006.1 GCA_900550315.1 uncultured Oscillospiraceae bacterium
GAGAGCTGCACATTGTTAATATCGGTCGTCATGCGGGTAACTAACGAGGAGGTAGAAAATTTATCAATATTTTGAAACGAAAAAGATTGCACCCGATTAAAAACATCCTGCCGCAAATTTTTGGCAAACCCGGCCGAGGCCTTGGCACAGGTAACGCCGGCAATGCCGCCGCAGCTTAGCGAAATTACCGCCATGCCAACCAGCAGCAGGCCGGTTTTTAAAACAAAGCTTAAATCTGCTCCCGCTTTAATTTGGTTAATAAGGTTGGCGGTAATTAGGGGGATAAAACATTCTATAACCGCTTCGCCCGCAATAAAAATAAAGGTAAGCACCGAGGGGGCCTTGTATTCCCGAATGCTTTGCATAAACCTTTTTAGCATTTTTAAAAGAACCTTTCTTTTTTAAAATAATGTGCGTCGGCCTGCAACCGGCCAATGGGTAAGGCCGGGCGGTGCTGCTTTTGCCCCAAAACCAAGGGGCAGCAGTTAGCTTTTGCCGACCAAACGAAGTAGCGAGATCAGGCAGTGTCTTGGGCTACCGGCCAAAACAAAAGAAACACCCGGCGGGTGTTTGGTGCTTTTTTTGCCAAATGCCCGCAGCCAAGTCTGCCTAAAAGGGCAAAAATCAGCGCCTTTTACCCCAATTTTGGCCAACGCCGTTTTGCCGCAGTGTAATATACATTATAGTAAATTTTTAGGCTTTTTTCAAGTAAATTTTTTTAAATCAATTGGTTTTAAAGCTTAAAAAAAGTTGCTTTGGGCATTTAGTTTGTGCCAAAACGGGCAATAAAATCGGTAGGGATAAAAAAGTTAAGACTTAAACCGCAAAAGCCCCCAAAAGCAAGGGCTTAAACCGCCACTGTTAAAAAGCAAAAACCCTTAAAAACAAAGGTTTAAAATTGGCCTAACGGGGTTTTGGTTTTTAAACGGAGCGTAGGCTTTTTAATGGTTTTATTTGACAACGGTTTTTTGGCATGGTATAATTTTTAGCAGAGCAATAAAACCGTTTAAGGGGTTTAATAGGGGGTGAGGGCGTGCTTGCTTTAAAAATTGTTGGCCTGGTGCTGCTGTGCCTGGCGGCCGTTATGTTGCTGCTGCTTTTGCTGCGGGTTCGGCTTCGCGTTTTTACCAAAAGCCAGCACGCCCTTTGTGTAGAGCTGCGCGTTTTATTTTTGCGTTTTACCCTGCTGGGCGGCCAGCCAAAAAAAGAAAATTCGCCCCCTAAAAGAACAAAAAAGCAGGGCAAACTAAGCTTGTGGCAGCGGTTTAAAGCCTTTTTGGGGCTGCCCGCCAGCGAACAGGTGCAAAAGCTGCAAAGCGCCGTGCAAAAAAACGGCGCAGCCAGCCAGCTAAAGCAAATTGCAGGCCTTTTAAAACCGGCTTTGCAGGCGGCCTCAGCCGTTTTAAAAAAACTGCGGGTGCAGCGGTTAAGGCTAAACTACACCGCCGGGGGCGAGGCGGCCGAGGCCGCCGTAAGCTACGGGTTGGCCTGCGCCGTGCTTTACCCGCTGTGCGAGCTGGTGCAACAGTTGCCAAACGCCAAAAAAAACGCGGTGCAGCCGCAGCTGCAATGCAATTACAATGCGGCGGGCTCGCAGTTTTTGTTTGAGCTTGCCGTTTCGGTTCGGGTGGTTTATTTGGCGGCCGCCGGGGTAAAATTTTTAAAACAGTATTTAAACCAAAAGAAATAACGGTTTTAACAAAATAACGGGGTGTTAAAATGGCAAATAATTTAGAGCAAAGCAATCTGCTTTCGGTACTTAGCTACACGGCTGATAAGGTTTTGCAGCTTTCTAAAGAAAACAGCGTGCTGGGCGCGCCGGTGCAGCAGGGCAGCGTTACGGTAATTCCGCTTTCTAAAATATCAATTGGTTTTGCGGGCGGCGGATCCGACACGGTGGCATCGGCCGAAAAAAGCCAAAAGCACCCGGCGGGCGCGGGGGGCAAGGTTACCAAAACCCCGGCCGCAGTTTTGGTGCTTAATTTGCAAAACAGCGCGCAGCCGGTGCAAATGCTGCTGCCCGACCCGGCCGCCGACCAAAATTTAACCCAAAGCATTGGCACGGTTGCCGGTGCCATTAAGGCCTTATTAAAAAAGAAAAAATAACGCCGGCTGCCGTTAAAAGGGTTAAACCAAAACAGTTTTCGTAATTTCTTTGGCTTACAGTTTTCGTAGTTCCTTTAGCTTGCAGGCTTTAAAATAAAACACGGCCTGCGGCAATAACAGCCCTTTTGTTGGCATAGCCGCGCTGCGCCGTGCCTTACCAAACCCTGCTTTACAACAACGCCTGCCTTACAACAAACCGGCAACGGCTTTAACGCAACTGGTTTTGTGCTAAAACTATGTAGAAAATAATTTGGCTCTAAAAATCACGCTAAAAATTGGAACAAAAAATCGAGTTAAAAAATTGGGTCATAAAAAATATTGCGCCAAAACTAAAATTTTCAAAAATTAAAAATATTTTGGCCGGCGGGTTTGCTAAAAAGCAAGCACCCGCCGGCCAATATTTTTTCGCAACAGTGGGCTGCCTGACTGTTTGCGGTATTTTTTTGCCATTTTAAATAAAAATAACCTAATAATTATTAAATATTTAATAATTATTAGTTGAAAATAACAAATAACTGTGTTATACTAAATACAATATAGTTGAACACTAAAAGTTTTATTAAAGGGGATCTTACCATGAAACAATATTTAGCCAACAGCATTATGAATATTGCCCTGTTAGGGCACGCCAATTCCGGCAAATCCACCGTGGCTGAGGCTTTCATACATACCGCCGGGGCCAGCGAACGCATGGGCCAGGCCGGGGAAAAGAATTTAATAATGAATTTTGACGCCGAGGAGCGCCGCCGCGGGGTTTCGGTTTCTACCGCCGTTTTTCCGGTAGAGTGGCAGGGCAAAAAACTGAATTTATTGGATGCCCCCGGCCTGTTTGATTTTGCCGCCGGTGTGCGGGAGGCATTGAACGCCGCCGAAACGGCGCTGCTGGTGCTTTCGGGCAAATCGGGCTTAACGGTTGGTGCCGAGCAGTGCTTAGAGCTGGCGCGGGAAAACGGCCGCAGCATTGCGCTGTTTATTTCTAAATTAGATTCTGTACACGCCCAGTTTTACGGCATTATGTCTACCTTAGCGGGCAAGTACGGCGCGGCAATTTGCCCGGTTTTTGTGCCGATTTGCGATTCGGAGCACCGGGTGACCGGCTTTGCCGATTTAGTGCAAAACCAATTTTACAGTTACCAAAACGGGGCGCTGCAGCCGATTGACGCCGTGCAGGACGATAATGTTGAATTAATGCGCACCATGCTGCTGGAGGCAGTTGCCGCCGTTGACGAGGCGCTAATGGAAAAATATTTTTCCGGCGAGGCGTTTACCGTTGACGAAATTTTAACCGGGCTGAAAAAGGGCATGCTAAGCGGAGAAATTTGGCCGGTGTTCAGCGGTATAGGTCAGCAGGAGGTTGGCATTTTGCCGCTGCTGAATGTGTTAACGCAAATTGCACCTACCGCTGCCGAAAAACCGGTGCAGTGCTTAAAGGGCGGGCAGCCGATCCAGCTGCCAATGAAGGGCGACGGCCCGGCGGCCGCCCTGGTGTTTAAAACGGTTGCCGACCCGTTTGTTGGCAAGCTTTCGTACCTTAAGGTTGTTTCGGGCACCATTGGGGCCGATAGTCGGCTGCAAAACAGCCGCACCGGGCAGGCCGAAAAGCTAACCAAGTTAACCTTTATGAAGGCCGGAACGCCGGAGGAAACCACGCAGCTTACGGCCGGGGATATTGGCTGCGCCGTTAAGCTGGGAGATGTTCTAACGGGCGACACCTTAAGCGCGCCGGAATTTGGCGCGGTAATCAGCAGTATTCCTTTCCCCAATCCCACCCACCGCATGGCGGTTTACCCGCGCAAAAAAGGGGAGGAGGAAAAAATTGCCGTCGGCCTGGCCCGCTTAATGGAGGAGGACCCCACCCTTCACTTTGCGGTGGACCCCGAAACCAAGGAATCGGTACTGAGTGGATTGGGCGAGCAGCATTTGGACGTTACTATTAGCCGGTTAAAAACCAAATTTGGGGTAGAGGTTGAGCTGCGCGAGCCTAAAGTGGCCTACCGCGAAACCATTCGCGGAACGGTAAAGGTGCAGGGGCGGCACAAAAAGCAATCCGGCGGGCACGGCCAGTTTGGCGATGTTTGGATTGAATTTATGCCGTGCGACAGTGAGGACTTAGTGTTTGAGGAAAATATTTTTGGCGGCAGCGTGCCAAAATCGTACTTCCCCGCGGTTGAAAAGGGGCTGCAGGAGTCTATGAAAAAAGGCGTGCTGGCCGGGTTCCCCATGGTGGGGGTTAAGGCCGTGCTGTACGATGGCTCTTACCACCCGGTAGATTCCTCGGAAATGGCGTTTAAAACGGCGGCCGCCCTGGCCTTTCGGGCCGGAATTCCGCAGGCTTCGCCCGTTATTTTAGAGCCCATTGGCAGCCTTACCGTTACCGCGCCGGACGACAATTTGGGTGATGTTATTGGCGATATTAACAAGCGCCGCGGCCGCGTGATTGGCATGACGCCGCTAAGCGGCCACCGGCAGGAAATTTTGGCCGAGGTGCCCATGGCGCAAATGGGCGGCTTTTCTACCGCCATGCGCTCGTTAACGCAGGGCCGCGCTGCCTTTACCCTAACCTTTGCCAGGTATGAGGACGCACCGCCGGCGGTTGCTGCCAAAATAGCACAGGAGCATAAAGCCGAATAAGCAAAACGGGGCAAAATTAAAAGAATAAAGCGGGGTGGTAAGGCGTTAACGCCTTACCACCCCGCTGCGCGTTGCTTTGTGGGGGTGCCAAACTGTTACGGCAGGTGCGGCCGCCCTAAAGGCCAACAACCGGCCCAATTTAGCTTGTTGTTTTTAAGGCGGCGGCTTTACGCCCCTTTATAACCCAAAGCCCGCAGGTTAACCTGCGGGCTTTTTGCCGCTTTAGTTTTTAAAAGAAAGCGGTAAAAGGCTATTGTTTTTAAAAAATCGAGGGCTGCGGGGTGCATTTTAAAATAATGCCGTCATTCGCGTTTAACTGCAAATTGCCGCTGCTAAAGCTGCCGCCGCAAGGGGTTGTAACCTGCAGCGGGCGGTTTAAGGTAAGCGGGGTGCAAATCGGCTCGTTGCTGTAGTTTATGGCAACTAAGTAGCAGCTGCCGTCGGGGCAGGGGTGTTCGGTTAGGCAAACAAAGGGGTTAGGCGTTTCGGCCAGCCGGGTAAGCCCCTGCTTTTGGGCCAACAGGCGGTAAAGGTTAAAGTATTCCGGCGCGTTCTTTTCAAAAAACACGCCCTTGGTTTGGGCCAAGTGTTTTTCCAGCGGTAGGGTTAAAAAGTAAACGCGGCCCTTGCCAAGCCGGTTGCAAAAAAACACCGGCTCCCCCTTTTCGTTGCGGGCCAAAATTTGCGCGGTAAAATTGCCCGGCGTTAGGGTGTAGGTTGGTAAAACGGGGTACGCTTTGCCGTTTAAAAGAATGCTTTGGGGCTGTGCCGTTTTGCAGCGGGCATTTATTTCAACGCCGGTAATTTCGGGCAGCTGGCGGAACAAGCCGGTATCGGCCGAATAGTAAAGGGCGGCGCCCTGCTCTACAAAATGCAGCAGCTCGTCTAACCGGTTTTTTGGTATAGATTTATTCCCCTCCACGCTGGGAAAAATGTATAGATCCGATTTTGGAATAGGGTCTACCGCGTAGCAAAAGTTAACATCTATATTTGCCTGGGCGGCTAAAATGTAGGTGGCGCGCAGGGTGTTCCAATTCATGCTGCCGTCGTCCCGCGGAATAATAACGGTGGCCTGGGTTTTGTGCGGCGGAAGCACCCCGCCCGGCAAGGCCTTTAAAACGCTTTGAAACTCGCGGTTTACAGCAACCAACGGCTTTTCCTGCAAATCTTTGGTAAAAAAGCCGTAATCGCTGCCAATGGTGTTCCAGCGGTAGGGGGCGTAGGTTAAGTGACCCTGGTCAAAGGCGCACCACCACATTACCCCGTGGCAGCCGTGCGCAAGACTGGCCCAAAGCGCGCCGCGGTAAAATTCAGCCTCGGTTTTTTTAGAGCAGTTCATGTACCCAATGGCTCCAAACTCTTGAATAAAGGTGGGAATTTTTGCAATATCTTCGCTAACCTGGCAGCGAAACGGTAAATCTAAAATCGGTTTTAGGCTGCAAAGCGGGTCGTCGGAGGTTTGAAAAATGTGGTACGGGTGGGTGGTGTGAATATCGCACATTTCAGAAATATTTTTAAAGTTTGAGGCCGAGCGCTCAATATCCGAATCACCTAACCCCGAAATAATGGGGTGGTTCGGGTCGTAGGAGCGTGCAGCGTCGGCAATAAGGGTGCACCAAACATAAAAAATGTTGGGGTTGTTTTGGCAGCCGGGCAAATTCACCGGCTCGTTGCCTAAGTCCCAGCCTAAAATGGCCGGCTGAGCCGCAAACCGCTTTACAAAGTATTTAACAAACCGCACCTGCCATTTTAAAACTTCCGGGTCGCTTAGCAGCTCGCGCCCCTCAAAGGCAGGGGGGCAGTAGGTGCGAAACGACATGTGCCCCGTAATTAACGCAACAATTAGCTTTAAGCCGTGTTTTTGGGCTAAGCGGCAAAAAACTTCAAACTTTTGGCAGGCGCTCTCACTAACGCCGGCACGCCCGGCCTCGGTGTCGGGCAGGGGGTCCTCGCCAAAGGCGTACTCGTACACCTTGGTGGTAGACCCGTAAAGGGCGGTAAGGGGTTGAAACACCGGCCAAAGCGGAAAAACCCGCAAATGGGTAATGCCGGCGTTTTTCAGCAGCTTAAAATCGTTTTCTACTACGTGCTCGTCAAAATCGCGCCACATATTGATCGCGTTGCTCGAGGCCCAGTAGTTTATGCCGGTAAAAAAGCCGGTGTTAAAATCTGCGGTTTGCATAGCAACACTTCCTTAGTTGACATTTTTTAAGGTTATGGTATAATTATAGCGTAAAAACTGGTAAAATAATTGCATTTTTTTAATATAAAACTGATATTTTTTCACGCTGTTTTTCGCGGCGGCCAAAACAGCTAAAAATGCCAAAACTATTTTAGAAGGAGCAGACCATGCAAAGCCGAAAAATTAAGCAGTTAGATTTGCAAAACGAGGAAATTCGCGTAACCACCAAAACGGTTTACAGCTTTTACGCGCACCTGCACAGCTACTACGAACTGCTTTTGTACCAACCGTTTAAGGGGCAGGTTACGGTAAATAACCGCGCAATTGTAATGAACTCGCTTACGGCGGTTTTAATTGTTCCCGGCGACCTGCACAAAATTGAGGTGCAGCCGGGGCAAACGGCACGACTTATTAAATTAGAGGTTAACCGCAGTGCTTTTTTGGGGCAGCGGGAGCCGCAAAGCTCTTGTCTGCTGCAAAATTTAAAAGAAAACAGCATAACGGCGCTTGCCTTTGAGCAGGCGTTGGCCGCAAAAGGCGACCCCGACTATTTAAAGCTGCTGATATTATTAATTTGCAACCGCCTGCAAGCGTTGGGCTGCCGCATTACCCCGGCGCAGGAACTGCCCGGTTTTGCTCTTGCCTCGCGGGCGGCGGCCATGTTGCAGCAAGATTTTTCGGCGCCGCTTAGCCTTGTTGGGGTGGCAGAAACGTTAAGGGTAGTATTTATCTTTAACCTTTAAGAAAAATGTTGGGGTTGGCTTTTCGGTTTACCTAAACCGGCTGCGCCTGCAGTACGCCGCCGCCAAGCTTAGCGGCACCAACACCCCCATTACCGCCATTTGTTACGATTGCGGGTACCAAAACCTTTCGCATTTTTTAAGGAGCTTTAAAAAGCAGTACGGCGTAACACCGCGGCAGTACCGCAGGGGCACTGCGCCGCTGCAAAACAAAAAGAGTTAAAGCGGCTTAGCAAGCAGCCTCCCCAAACAGATTTGCCCAACCGTGCTTGGAGGCAAAGCCGCGTTAAGGTTTGGTATTTGCCGGCCTAAGGTAAGCGCGTTTTGGTGCCTGCGGCGTTTGCCTTACCGGCTGTGCCGCAAGCTAAACCAAGTTAAATTTATTTTGTTTGCCTAAAGAAAAGCCCAAACACAAAATAAATGTTGAATTTTAAACTAAAAGCAAAAGCCTAAAATTAAAGCAAAAGCCTAAAAAAATATAAAAGCCCGCCGTGCTGTTTGCACGGCGGGCGTGTTGGTTTTAAAGCTTAAAGCCTAACAAAACGGCTTGCAGCTTGGCTGCGTTAAGGGCGGGCCAAATAAATTTTTATTCGGCAGCTTCCTCGGTAGCCGGGGCGGCTTCGGTAGCTTCTGCCTGCGGTTCGGCGGCAGATTCGGCTTTCTCAGCGGCCGTGGCCTGCTCCTCTGCGGGAGCGTCCTCAATCGGAGCGTCCTCATTTAAAGCACGAATAGAAAGGCTTACGCGCTTTTTCTCTTCGTCAATGCCAATAATTTTAACATCAACCTCTTGGCCGATTTTTAATTCGTCCTGCGGCTTTTCAATGCGGCGGTCAGCAATTTGGGAAATGTGGATTAAACCGTCTACTCCCGGAATAATGCGGGCAAACGCACCGTAGGTGGTCATGTTTACTACCGTAGCTTTTACGGTGTCGCCAACGCGGTAATCGCGCAGGAAAATTACCCAAGGGTTGTCCTCCGCTTTTTTGTAGCCTAAAGAGATTTTTTTCTTTTCGGTGTCAATGTCTTTAACATAAACCTCAATGGCGTCGCCAACCGAAACAACCTCTGCCGGGTTTTTAATGCGCTGCCACGAAAGCTCAGAAATGTGTACCATGCCGTCTACCCCGCCAAGGTCAACAAACGCGCCGTAGCCGGTTAAAGATTTTACCACGCCGGTGTAAACATCGCCAATGGCAACATTCTCCCAAAACTTTTCCTGCTGGGCTTTGCGCTCCTCACGCAGTACGGCGCGAATAGAGCCAATGACACGGCGGCGACGGCCAATTTCTAAAATTTTGAACTGAACGGTTTGGCCCTTTAACGGCTCCAGCGGCTCCCCGCGGGAGGCGGTTGCCTGCGAGGCCGGAACAAACACATTAAAGCCTAAGGCGTTTACAATTAAGCCACCCTTAATAATTTCGGTAACCTTGCCCTCTAAAATTTCGTCGTTTTCTTTGGCGGCCTCAATCTTATCCCAATTGGCAATGTTATCAAAACGGCGCTTAGAAAGCATAATGGTGCCTTCCTGGTCGTTGGTTTTCATTACAATTAGATCCAGCACATCGCCAACCTTTACGGCTTCGGTAAGCTTAACCGAAGGATCGTAAGAAAACTCCTCGGCCGGTACATAGCCGGTTTGCTTGCGGCCAATATCTACCTGAATTTCGGTGGGGCCTACGGCTAAAACAACGCCTTTTACCTTTTGCTCTGTATTTAAAGTGCTGAGAGAAAGCTCCAGCGCCTCCTCAAAGGACATATCCTCTGAAATTTCGGCGCCGATGTTCAGCCCCTCAGTGTTCTTAATTTCCTCTGTCATAGTTTCAATGACCTCCTTAATAATATGCGCGGGGGTGGATGCGCCCGCAGCAACTCCAATGCTCGACGCACCACTGTAGCAGGCTTTGTTCAGCTCGGCCGCAGTTTCAACTAAATATGTTTGCTTACAATAGCGCTTGCTTATGTCGTAAAGCTTTTGGGTGTTGGAACTGTGCCGCCCGCCAATAATGACCATAACCTTAGATTGCCGGGCCAGTAAAGCCGCTTCGTGCTGCCTTTCGGCAGTTGCATTACATATTGTATCAAAAATTTTGGCCTTTGTACATACCTTTTTGAAAATTTTTTTTGAATTTTCCCAAATATTTTTATTGAAAGTTGTTTGCGCTACCACGCATAAGTCATTTTCAACAAAATTGTTGTGCAATGTTAATAATTTTTCAAGCTCGTCGGTATTGGAAAAAACAAAAAACGGGCCGTTAATGTGCCCGGCAATGCCCTGAACCTCTTGGTGCGCAGGGTCGCCGGCAATTAAAATAACCTTTCCCTCGGCCGAATTTTTTGAAACAATTTGGTGAATTTTTGCAACAAACGGGCAGGTGGCGTTGGCAACCCCGCTGCAAACCTCGGCAGCCCGCTTTTCCACCGCGGCGCTTACCCCGTGAGAGCGCAGCACCAAAACCTCGCCTTTTTTTACCTGCTCCGGCTGCTCTACAATTCTAACGCCGCGTTCGGCCAACTCGTTTACCAGCTGCGGGTTGTGAATAATTGGGCCAAGGGTGCAAACCTTTTGCCCTTGGTCTAACAGCTGCAAAACCATTTCTACCGCGCGGCGTACCCCAAAGCAAAAGCCGGCAGTTTTGGCTAAAGTAATTTTCACGGTTTTTCCTCCCAAAGGGTGGTAATTTCGTTCATAATCATGCCGGTGGTGCGGCGAATTTTAGCGCGCTCGGTTTCCTCCGGCTCGGCCGTGGCGTTTAGGTTCAGCACCGGGCCAATGTGAACTGCCACCCGGCAAAAGGCCCTAGCCCGGCCGCTGCTGTACCGCAGGGAAACGGGTAAAACCGGGGCGCCGGTTTTTTGGGCAATTAAGGCGGCGCCGGCTTTGCCCCGGCCAAGCGTTTGGCCGTTGCCACGGGTTCCTTCGGGAAAAATGCCAAAAACCTCGCCCTTTTCTAAATAGCGGCAGGCCTGCTCAATGGCTTCTACATCCCCCTTGCCGCGCTGCACGGCAAAGCTGCCCAGTTTTTGAAACAAAAAGCGTGAAACGGGCGAGCGAAACAACTCTGCCTTGCCCATGAAGTGAATGGTGCGGCGAAAAACAACGGCTAAAATAAAAACATCGGCAATAGAGGTGTGGTTGGCGCAAAGCACAAACCCGCCGTTTGGCGGAATATGCTCTTTGCCGGTTATTTTTAGCCGAAAAATTAGCCTTACAAACGGGTAGACCAACAGGCGAATAACGCGGTACAGCAAAAAAATTCCCCCTTAGCTTTTTTGCAGCTGTTGCCGCACGGTTTGCAGCAGCAGCGCAAAGGATTGCTCTAAATTTAAATCCCCGGTATCTACCAAAACGGCGTCCGGCGCTTTACAAAGCGGGGCGACCGCCCGGTGCATATCGTTATAATCCCGCTGGGCAACGTCCTTTTCAACCTGCTGCAGCGGTACTTTCTGTCCCTTTTCGGTAAGCTCCAGCCAGCGGCGCTTGGCGCGCACCTGAACCGGTGCGGTTAAAAATATTTTACAGCTGGCTTCCGGTAAAACAACGGTGCCAATATCCCGCCCATCCATTACAACAAAGTTGCTTTGGGCAATGCTGCGCTGCATTTCCAGCAAAAAGGCGCGCACCGCCGGCAGCGCCGAGCATTGCGAGGCCATTTGGGCCGCAGCCGGCGTTCTTAGCTCGGCTGAAACAACAGTGCCGTCCAGCAGCACCTGTTGATCGCCGTTTTGGTGCCGCATGGAAACCGTGGTGTTTTTTAAAACCTCGGCAACGGCAGCTTCGCTTTCGCAGGTAACGCCCGTGTTTAAAAGCTTTAGGCCTACGGCGCGGTACAAAGCCCCGGTATCTACATAAATGCAGCCCAGCTCCCGGGCCAACATTTTTGCCAGCGTGCTTTTGCCGGCTCCGGCCGGCCCGTCTATTGCAATTGCTTTCATATTCCTTCTCCAAAATCTAAAAATTTAAGCCCTTGGCGGCGCAGTAGCCGGTAGCAAAGGCAATTTGCAAATTAAATCCGCCGGTAAAACCGTCAACATCCAGCAGCTCGCCGGCAAAGTAAAGCCCGTTTATAAGCTTAGACTGCATGGTTTTGGGGTCAACCTCTTTTACGCTAACGCCGCCGCGGGTAATAACCGCCTGCTCTAACTCGCCAAAGCCGGTAATATGTAAAGGCAGCGCCTTAACGGCTGCGGCCAGCGCAGCGCGCTGCGGCTTTGTAACAGCGTTTGCTTTGAAAGAGGGGGGCAGGTGTGCCGCCTTTAAAACCGGGGGAATAACCTTTTGCGGCAGCAGGTGGGTTAAAATGTTGCCAAGGTCTTTGTTGGGCTCGGCGTCAAAATCCCGCTGTAGGCGCTTTTCCAGCTGCGGGGGCTGTAACGCGGGTTTAAAATCTAACACGGCCAATGCGCCCTCGGCCGTTTGCCCCCGCATGGCCGAGGAGGCGCTAAGCACCAGCGGCCCCGAAATGCCGGTGTGGGTAAATAAAAGCTCCCCTTGCTCGCTGTAGCAGGGTTTTTTGGCCCCCTGTTCGGTAACGGTCAGCTTAACATTTTTTAAGGTCAGCCCGGCGGCGTAGCTGCAAAATTCCTCTAAAACGGTTAGCCCGGTTAAAGCGGCGCGCGGGGGCAAAACCGTGTGCCCCAGCTTTGCGGCAATGGCAAAGCCATCCCCGGTGGAGCCGGTTGTGGGGTAAGAAAAACCGCCGGTTGCCAAAACAATTTGGCTGCAGGGGTAAAATTGGCCGGTTTGGCTTGTAAACCCGGCAACCGCCCCGTTTTGTACCGTAATTTGTTTGGCGGCAGCTTGCACAAAGCGCACGCCCGCCTTTTTGGCGGTGTTTACTAAGGCGTCGGCAATATCCATGGCTTTTTCCGAACGTGGAAATACCCGGTTGCCGCGCTCGGTTTTTAAAGGCACGCCGGCTTTTTCAAAAAACAAAACGGTTTTTTCGGCATCAAACGCCGAAAAAGCGGAATATAAAAACCGGCCGTTGTGCGGTACATGGGCAATAAGGCCGGCGGTATCGGTAGCGTTGGTTACATTGCAGCGGCCCTTGCCGGTTACCAAAATTTTTCTTGCCGGGCGGGGCATTTTTTCAAAAACCGTTACGGTAAATCCGCGCTCAGCCGCCGTGCAGGCGGCCATTAACCCGGCGGCGCCGCCGCCAATAATTGCAACTTGCTGTTTCTTCATAAAAACTCTCTCTTACCAATAAAATAAACGCAAAGGTCCGGGCCGTAAAAACATTTGACGCAAAAAAAACAATGCGGCCAAGGCAGCCGCAGCAAAAGTTCCCGAAGCAAAATTAACCGGAATAAAAGAGGACCGCGGCAAGGACTCAGCCCAAAAGCCCCAAAATAAGGCTTTGAAAAATAGCTTTGAAAAATAGCTTTGAAAAATAGCTTTGAAAAATAGCTCTGGAAAATAGCCCCGGAAAAGGGCGGCACAACAAAAAGCCGTTTGGCAGCCAACAGGGCTGCCGCACAAATAATAAGGGCAAATTAAAGAATAATAAAGAAAAGAATTATAAAGGCGCAATAAAAAAACGAAAGCTTCCATTTTGCCCGTTCGGCGGGGGATGCGCTATTTTTTTAACATTCGGCTTATCGTGCGGTGAAAGCGGTTAAAATAAAGCGGCGCCAGCTGGCCCAGCAGCCGGTCGTAAAGCAAAAACACCGCGTTGGCCGCCAACCAAAATACAATAAGGGCCGCCCGGCCCAGGCCGGCTAAATCGCTGTAGGTAACGCCAAACACAAAGGTAGAAAGCAGGTACACCACCAGCAGGCTTACCTGAAAGCCCAAAAGCTTGCAGCCGTACTCTAAAACGCGGTTTGGCAGCTTTTCGTACAGCGCTTTTAAAATAGGGTAAAAGCCAACAACAAAGGTGTAAACCAGCTTACATTCCGGCTCGCAAAAAATCATTACCGGTAAAACCGAGGCTAAATAAACCAAAAGGCCGTAAAGCCGGCCGCACTCCAACACCGCAACCATAACGGCCAGCGAGGCCACGCAGGGCACGGCGTAGGTAAGGTAGGGAAAGTACCCCATTAGCATTAAAACTGTTGCCAAGGCGGCTAACATTCCGCCAAAGGCAATTTTTTTTGTTTTCAACAGTAAACACCTGCCTGGCTAAAATCAGCAGCAGCGAATTAAATCGCCGCCCATGCACTCGCAGCAGCAATCGGCACACAAAAGGCCCTGGCAAACATCGCAGGCGCTGCAGCCGCCCATATTGTCGCCCGTGCGGTACGGGTTTTGCCCAAACCCGCCGGCGTAGCGGTTCATGCGGTTCAGCGCTTCGCGGTATTCGGCGTTGCCGGGTTCCATTCGGCAGGCGGTGGAAAAGCTGGTAAAGGCGTTATCAAACCAGCCGCGGCGATATTGCACCGAGCCGTTTAAAAAGTACCATTCGGCGTCCCGCCGTTCGGGGGTCACGCCGTCTAAAAGCTCTTGCGCCTCCTCCAGCCGGCCTTGCAAAATCAGGGTGCGAATGTCGGGAAAATTAGAGGTTCGGCCGCTGCCCGCAGCAGTGTTGCCGCCCCCGCGGCGCGCGTTCATAATTGCGTCGTACGCTTCGTTAATTTCCTGCATTTTTTCTTGCGCCAAGTCGGCCATTGGGCTGTCGGCGTAATGGTCGGGGTGGTACTTTTTAGCCAGCTCGCGGTAGGCTTTTTTAACTTCCTCATCGGTGGCGGTTGACTGAATACCCAGTACGGAATACGGATCCTTGGTCATTTTAAATTCTCCTTAAACAGGTGCGTGGTGCTGTTTTGCAGCCCCAGGTAAATAATGTTACCTAAAATATTTTTAAACCGTTTTATTTCAATCAGCTCAAAGGCCTCGGCCGCACCGGCCGCGCTAATGTTTAAAAGCGGCAGCATACGGGCCTTTAGCGGCTGTAATTCAACCCCGCCGGAAAATTCCTCTGCCAAAGGGTTAAACCGGTTTTGTTTTAAATCCTTTTTTAAATCGGCGGCGGCGTCCATTAAGTAGATCCAGCGGCCCATGCAGTAGCCTAAGCGCTGCAAAGCACGGGATTCCTGCTCTTTGGGATCGCAGGCCGCAAACAAAGCCGAAAGCATTTGGGCGGTAGGCTCTGCGGCGGCGTCTACCCCGGGGCTTTTTTGCCGCTCTACCTGCTGCTGCGCGGTAATGTACGCGGCAATTTTTTGCGCTAAATGCGGAAAATCGGCAGCGGCCTTATGGTGCGCCTTTTTAAAAAACAGCCGCAAAAAGCGGTAAAAAAGAGCTTTTAGGGGCCCTTCGTCGGTAATATTATCGCCAAGCTTGTAGTAAATTAACAGTACGCTGGCGGCGGCCGGTAGGGCTAAATCGGTGCTGTTTTTGCCGCCTTGGGCTAAGTAGCTGCACCTTTTTAAAGGGTTGCAAACACAGCGCTTTTTTTCAAGACAAATGGGAAGATCCCGCAATGAAAGCTGCAGCAGCGCCAAAAAGGTTAGGTCGTAGCTTAAAGTAAGCCGCAGCACCCGCCCGTAGCGGCGCCCAATTTCTTTACAAAGGGAGCAGTAAACAGCCTTGTAAGCGTCAAACTCCTTAAACCGCAGCTCCGGCTTATACGGTCGAACATACCCGAACAATGCCGCCCCTCCCAAAAATATATTTACCCTTATTTTACTGCATTTGCGCCAAAAAAAATTGAATAATGTGTAAATATTTAAAGGGGTGCCGCCTAATTTTAAGGCGCGGCGCTTTGGCGGCGCGCTTTTGGGCCTACCGGGGCGTAAAATTTCCTGTTAAGCGCGTTTGCCCGGCGGGGGATAAACGCCAAAACCCCACGGGCTTACCTTTGGGGCAAATTTAAATCACCTTTTGCCTGCCCCAAACGCCAAGCAGCAGCCAACCTGCAGGGCTTTAAATTCCGCTTGCCAAGGTTTTTACCAATTAGCAGGGGAGCGCAAGGCGTTTGGCCGGTTTTTCAGCCCCTTACCGCCCTTTACGGGTTCACCGTAAAGATGTACAAATATGTGCACGAATACGCCTTTGGCGAAAGCCCTTTGTTTAAAACCGAGGTCAAGCGACAAAAAATAAAGGGGCTGCCGGCAAAACACCTTGCCGGCAGCCCCTTTGGGTACTGCATTATTTTTCTTCTAAATTGAAGCGCTTTTTGAAACGGTCTACACGGCCGCCGGTATCTACCAGCTTTTGCTTGCCGGTGAAGAACGGATGACATTTAGAGCAAATATCTACACGAATTTCTTTTTTGGTCGAGCGAGTTTCAAATTCAGCACCGCAAGCGCATTTTACGGTTGCAACATCGTATTGCGGATGAATTCCCTGTTTCACATCGGTCACCCCTTTCAAGATATAGAGTGAACTTAACCGGCCAAAGCCGGGAGCAGTCCTGTACCATGCTATATTACCACACTTTAAGCCGAAATGCAAGGGTAAATTTTAAAATAAGCAAATTTAACAATTTTATTTTTCAAAATCGGCCGCTTTGCTGTAAATTCGAACCTCAAAAAGCTTGGCGGTTTGGTGGTCGGCAGAATCCAACACTGTAATACGCACCGCTTTGGCGGTTTGCGGGGTAAAGCTTAGGCGCATTTGCCGCAAAAAGTTGTGCTGCACGGTGCCAACGGTTTGCCAGCCGTTGTTTGTAAGCAGCTCGGCCTGCAGCTTAGTGGCCGTTTTGCCAAAAAACGGCACTTCGTAATAAGAATAAAACGGGCGAAAAAGGTCGGTGTCGGTGGTAATTTGCAGCGCCCCTACCGTGGCCGGCTGCGGCAGCGTTAAGGTAATGCTTTGCGGCAGCCCGCAGCAGGCGTACCAGCCGTTAGAGGTTGTGGTAGTGTCGCGCAGCAAGCCGTTTATTAGGTTCTCCGGTTTAGGGGTAACGGTGTGCGTTTTTTCAAAGCAGCTTTCTAAAACCTCCTGCTCGGCTGTGGCCGTGGCGGTAACGGTGCAGCCGCGGGCAAGGTCTTGCTCGTCTTTATTTTTTAAGTCCGGTGCGGTTTGGTCATCTAACAAAAGCTGCTGCTGCAGCAGTTTTAGGTGCTGTTGCCCAAGCGTGCGCGGGGTGGCGCCGTACTTTTTGCAAAGGGCCGCCGCGGTGCCAACAACCTGCCCTAAGGTGGCAATGGTGCTTTCTACCCGGGTGGAACCCAAAGCGGCGTGTGAAACCGAGATCCCGCGGGAGGCCACAAAAAGGTTTAAAATGTTTTTAGAATACAGACACCGATAAGGAATGGGGGTGGGCGGCACCCGTGTGTTGCTGAAAAACGGCCCCTCGCTGCCCGAAAAAATGCCTTTTACATGGTGCAGGTCTAAATTCCAGCCGCAGTAGGCAACCGTGTCGGCAAATTGGCGGTTGCAGTTAAAGTCGTTATAGTTCATTAGGTAATCGCCAACAACACGGCGGTTTTCGCGCTTGGCGTTAAAAATAGAAAGCTTGGTAATGGCGTAATTGGTTGCTTTTTCTTTTAACGGGCTGGAATTTTTCAGCCAGTCAAAATACCCTAAGGTCAGGCAAAAAAGCTCGTCGCGCGTGTGCTCGGCGTCGTAAAGGTCATCAAAATCGTTGCGTTGCTCCAACCACCATTCCGAGCTGTGCAGCCGCTGGGCGTTGCGGCAAAGGGCTTCGCCCTCGGGCAGCTTGGTGGCAAAATCCGGCAGGGTAAAGGGGGCGGGGCGGCCGGTGTCCTCGGCGTAAAAGCCGGTAAAGGCAAGGGTGTTTTGCTTGGCGCGCCCGCGTAAACAACCGCTCATGGTCATTAGGTCGCCGCTTTCGGGGGCAACGCTTTCGTTTAATTCGTGCCGCCCCTCGCGCCCAAGGTGGTACAGCGCGCCGGCGTAGTAGGCCAGCCAGCAGTCGCCGGTGCAATCGGCAAACAGGGGGGCTGTAAAGCGGCTTTTTTGCAGGGTAAGCGTATTGGTACATTCAATTTCGGTAATGCGGCTGCTCTCGGTTTTAGCCCCCGTGCAAAGGGTGTTGGTAAACAGGGTCAGGTTTGGCTCCGCTGCCACTAATTTTTCCATGGCTCCCTGCCAGGTAAGCCCAAACCGGTTGCGTACACATTTAATTTCGTTGGCAATGCCGGTTTCCTGCGCGCCCTCGTTCGGGCCGCCGGCGCCGTCTAACCCAACAGTGCCCTCGTCCGAGGCGTTACCGCCTACAACGGGCCGGTCTTGAATTAAGGCAACCTTTAACCCCTTTCGGGCGGCCGCAATTGCCGCCGGTACGCCGCCCGGGCCCCCGCCAACAACAATAAAATCAAAGTTTCCGCCGTTTTGTATTTGCTGCGAAAGGCCTTTTATTTCGGCCCGCTGCCGCAAAAAGCGCTCCGGCTCCCCGGCCGGAAAAAAGTCCATGTTGTTGGTAACAATAACCGCCGCTGTGCGGGAAAGCCAGCCGGTTAAATCCTTTAAAGCAAGGGTGTGGGTGCCGGCGGGCAAATAAAGATCGCCGGCAATGTCCCAGTACCAGCTGTATTGCGGGCGGGCGCCGCAAACGGCCGGCAGCGGGCTGCCGTTTATCAGCAAATTAAATTTTCCCGGCGAAAAGGCCGGTTTCCAGTTCTTGGTTCGCACAAAAAAGCGGTAGGTGCCCGGCTCGGTTAAAGTAAACTTGGCTACGGCGTTTTCGGCCGGCTCGCCCGGGCGGTTGCAGGCAATTAGGTAGGGTAGGGCGGTTTCCCGCACAAATTGGGTGTCTAACTGCCAGCCGCCGCGGCTTTTAAAATCGGCGGCGTCGATCCATTTGGTTAACATAAATAAGCTCCCCCTTAAAGGTTTTAGGGCGGTTTTTGTTTTTGCCCTTGCATACTTTTATTATAGCTGATATAATAAAACAAAACTTTTAAATTGTGCCTATTTTCTTTGAAAAGCGGTGATATTTATAAAAGAAATTGCCTTAAAACAAAAAGCGGGCGAAATTGCGGCCCTTACCCGGCAGCTGGAGCGGGACCTGAATTTAAAAATTATTATAAACGACCGCTATTTAATTTTAAAAAATACCCCATTGGGCGAGCTTGAAAATGTAAACGCCTGGCACCTAAACCCCTACTGTTTAAAAATAAAATCTAATCGCCGGCTGCACGCGCGCTGCGTTTACTTAAAGCGGCGGTACGATGCCGGCAGCCCGCCGGCTGCCCCCACCGAGGTTTGCTGCTATTGCGGCGTAAAGGAGCTGGCCGAGCCGGTAACCTTAGGGGGCGTTTGGTTTTTAACGGTTTTTATAACCGGCTTGCAGGGTCCGCTTGGCCCAAGCCTTGCCAAAATTTTAGCCGGGCGCACCGGCACGGCTTTGGCAGATTTTTTAAAGCTGCACCAAACTGCCCTAAAGGGGGCAACGCCCGCGCAGCTGCAGGGCTTTAAGGTTTACCTGCACACGCTGGCGGTTTTGCTGCGGCAGTATTTACAGCTGCTGCCCGCGGCGGAAAACTGGGTAAATCGGTTTGAAAACGGGGGGACCGATTACATTCGCAAAGCCTTAGATTACATTACCGCCAACGCCGCTAAGGGAATTTCTACCGCCGAGGTTGCCGCGCACTGCCACCTAAGCCAAAGCTACCTGCAGCATTTGTTTGTAAAGCAGCGCGGCCACGGCGTTGGGCTGGAAATTCGGCGCGCCAAGCTGACCCCGGCAGCCGAGCTGCTTTGTACCACCAACCGCTCGGTAAGGGAAATTGCGTTGACCTGCGGCTACCGTAACAGCGATTATTTTTCTACCGCCTTTCGGGCCGGGTTTGGGCAAACACCGCTGCAATATCGCCGTTGCCACCGGCGGCGCTAACGGTAAAAGCAAGCCAAAAAAGCGTAAAGCCGGCGTTTTTCACTATATTAAGTATAAGTTACAAGTAAGCTATAAGCCAAAACAGCGGCCGCAAAACGGCGGCTATTTACTATTTATTACATTGTAATTAAAAAGAATAAACAATAAAAAGAATAAAAAGCAGCGTGTGGCAAACGCTGCTTTTTTAAATAACTTTAATATTGGTTTAAATTTTAGCGAACCGCAGTGCTGCGAAACCCGCCCGAAAAGGGCAGCATAACAGCTTTAGTAGCTTTTGGGCTTTGGCTTTGTACGGCGCCGACAGTTAGGTTCGTTGGCCGTTTTGTTGGCTTGTAGTTTTGTTGGTTGGCGGCTATTTGGCCAGCGTTTTTTGTATAAGGCCTTTTACCCCGCACCGAAAGCTTAGCAGCATACCGGCCGCGGCCCCAACCGCCGCCTGCAAAATTTGGTAGGGCAGCTTTAAAAGGGCGTATTCCGGCGTGCTGTAAATAAAGGCGCGGCCCAAGCTGTAGCCTACTACCATAATAACGGCGCCAACCGTTACGCCCAGCCCGGCCGCCAGCACCGGCCGCTTTTGCAAAACCCGGCGGGAAAACAGTGAAATGACAACGGCCTGCAGCCCATGCGTTAGCAGCGAAACAAACATGGGCGCCGGGTAAAAGAACAGGTCGCCCAAAAAGGCCCCTACGCCCCCAACGGCAAAGGCGGCAAACGGATCCAGCACAATGGCGGCGGTGCAAATTACAACATCGTTTAAATACAGGTGCCCGCCCGGCACCGGCACCCCAAACGAGCTTAGCGCAACATTGAGCGCCATAAATAAGGCGGTGATGCACAGCCAAACGGTTGTTTTTTTAGCAGAAACATTTTTTTGAGGCATTTTAAATTTCCCCTTGCAATTAGAATACCTTTATTATACAATAATTTTGGTAATATAAAATAATCAGAAACGGAGAAAATTATAATACCAGATGAAATACTGCATACAAAAAAACAACCGCCCGTTTTACCTGCAGCTTTACCGGCAGGTGCGGGACGATATTATTAACGGCCTGTACCCCTTTGGCGCAAAGCTGCCCTCTAAGCGGCTGCTTTCGGAGGAGCTGGGGCTTAGCGCCGTAACGGTTGAGCACGCCTACGCCCTGCTTTGCGAGGAGGGGTACGCCGCCGGGCGCGAGCGCAGCGGCTATTTTGTTGTTTTTAAAAGGCAGGACGGTTTTGCCGCCGCAAGCCCGCCAAAGCCGGGGTCAAAGGCTCAATTTCCCGCTAAAAACAGCGGCCTTGAGCCGAAAACCCCAAAGCCGCCGGCACCAAATTACCCCGAATTTCCCCTTTCGGTTTTAAGCAAAACCATGCGCCGGGTGTTAACCGAGTACCATGGCGCTATTTTGCAAAAATCGCCCAATTCGGGCTGTTTAGAGCTGCAAATTGCTTTAAAAAACTACTTGGCGCGCAACCGCGGCATAACGGTTTTGCCGCAGCAAATTGTAATTGGTGCCGGGGCCGAGTATTTGTACGGCTTAATTTTGCAGCTGCTGGGCCAAAACCGGGTTTACGGGCTGGAATTTCCGGCTTATGAAAAAATAGAGCAAATTTACACGGCGGCCGGCGTAACCTACGAGCGGCTGCCCCTGGGGCCGGACGGCATTCAAACCGCCGCCCTGGCCGCCACGGCCGCCACCGTTTTGCACACCACGCCGTACCGCAGCTTTCCCAGCGGGGTAACGGCAACGGCCAGCAAGCGGCACGAATACATTCGCTGGGCGGGCAGCGGCGGCCGGTTTATTTTAGAGTCAGATTACGGCTCGGAATTTTCGGTTTTTGCTAAGCCGACCGAAACCTTATTTGCCCTTTCCGGCAAGGGGAATGTAATTTACTTAAATACCTTTTCTAAAACCATTTCCCCGGCTATGCGAATGAGCTACATGGTGCTGCCCCGGCAGCTGGTAAAGCCCTTTGAGCAAAAGCTGGGCTTTTACTCCTGCACGGTGCCAACCTTTGAGCAGTTGGTTTTAACCGAGCTGCTGGAGAGCGGCAGCTTTGAGCGGCACATTAACCGTGTGCGCCGCGCCAAACGCAGCCGGCTGCAAAATTTGCCCTAAATAACAAAACAAATTCCCCGCAGCTGGCTTTGGCGGCCGCGGGGGCTGTTTGGCGTTTGTTGGGGGCTTTGCCGTTACTTTAGCACTGTGCCTTCGCTTAGCCGCACGCTTTGCCCCGTGGTGGCGCAGCTTAGCAAAAAGGTGCCGGAGTCCAGCGTAATGTCGGCAAACCGCAATCGGCCGTCCGGCGCGTTCAGGCTGCGGCGGCACAGCGTCTGCGCCATGCGGGCCTCATCCTCTACCAATAAAAGCTTCATACCGTCACCCCAAACTGAATTTTGCAGCCCTTTTCGGGGCCATTAAAAACCATTATAGCATAAAAGCTTGAAGAAACATTGAAAATTTGTGTTTATTTTAAAAACAACCCCAAAACTATTTACATATTGTTCTTGCAAAGCGTGCAAAATAATGGTAAAATAATAGCAGTTTTAGTAAGCAGGTGAGCGGAATGGATATTTTTTTTGAACAGCTGGTTAAAATTAAAAAAACGGCCGGCACGGTGGCACTGGCAATTGCCCTTTATTTGCTGGCCTTTTTGCTGGTGTTTTTTATGGTGCTGTTGGCGCTGAATAAACCGTTTTTTATGAGCTTTGTTATTTTGCTTTCGTTTTTTGTAATTTGGGGGCTGAGTAAGGCCGTAAAAATGCTGTGTGTAGAGTATGAATACATTATTACAAACGACGAGCTGGATATTGACCGCATTATTGGCAAAGAAAAACGCCGCCGCTTAATTACCTTTAATTTGCGCCGGGTAGAGCAGGCCGGCGCTTACAATGCTGCCGCCGCGGCTCGCTTAAAAAACCAAAGCTTTGGCGAGCGGCACCTTTGCTGCAACCCTACCGACGAAAACCAGCTTTACTTTATTACCCGGCACGCCAAAAAAGGCGCGGTGCTGGTGGTTATTGCCCCGAACGAGCGCATGGCCGAAACCTTAGAGCGGGTGGTGCCAAAAACGGTAATTTACCGGTAAGGCTTGCCCGGTTTAACCGTGGCGACGCAGCCAAGCACCCGTTTTAAAGAAAATTTAAGTGCAAGCGTTGTTAAAGCGAGCATTGTTAACCCCCGGCCGGCAAAACAAAAATTTTAGGTAAGCGTTCTATTTTAAAATCCCCGCTTTGGGGGTTTTATTTTTTTAAAAGTTGCATATAATTTACATTTAGCACTTGAATTGGGGGGCCTAAAATATTATAATATATTCTGTACGCTATACGAATATAAGCGTTGGTATTTTTAAAAATAAAGGGAAGGGGCGCGCGGGGTGGAAATTAAAAAACGGATCCTCTTAATTATTAATCCGGT
>URRK01000007.1 GCA_900550315.1 uncultured Oscillospiraceae bacterium
CGCCCTGCGGCAAAGCCTGCTGCAGCTGGTTTAAAACGGTAGGCACGGGCTATTCCCTCCCGCCGTTTTGGGCCTTTAGCTCGGTTACCAAAGCCCTTACGGCCAAGGCGTAGCTCTGCTCGCCAAAGCCGGCAATCACCCCGCGGCAAACCGGCGTTAAAACCGAGCGGTGGCGAAATTCCTCCCGCGCGTGAGGGTTGGAGAGATGCACCTCTACAAACGGTTTATTTACCCCGGCAATGGCGTCACGCAGGGCGTAGCTGTAATGGGTGTAGGCGCCGGCATTAATCACGCAGCCGTCGTAATTTGTTAATACCGAATGAATAGCGCTGCACAGCTCCCCTTCGCCGTTAGACTGAAAAAAGCTGCACTCAGCGCCCAAAGCCTTAGCCTCGACCGCCAGGTCGCGATTAATTTCCTCCAAAGTGCGGGTGCCGTAAATTTGCGGCTCGCGCACCCCCAGTAAATTTAAATTCGGCCCGTTTATAATTAAAATTTTCATTTTAAACGCTCCTTGTATAATAAAGTAGTAGTTTTTAGTGCCCCTTTATTCATTTTCTATCTGCAGTTCCTGAATGGCGCGGAACTGATAATCTACATTTTGCAAATAATCGGGATTTTGCAGCGCCATGGCCGCCCCCTTTACCGCCGTATGCAGCGGGTCGGCCGCTTTATGAATTTTGGTTTCCAGCCGTTTTTCCAGCAAAAGGTCAAACCCGCCAAGCAGCGAACCACCGCCGGTTAAGTAAATGCCGTCCGACAAAATGTCGGCCACCAGATCGGGCGGGGTTTTTTCAATAACCTTACGAATACCATCTACAATAGCGTTACATTTTTCTAAAATAGCCTCCTGCACCTCGGCCGAGGATATTTCAAACGAAACGGGCAGCCCGGTACGAATATCCCGCCCACGGGCCGTAATTAACACCGGCAGCCGGTGCGTTACCGCGGTACCAATGCGCATTTTAATTTGCTCGGCCATGTTTAGCCCAATTAAAACATTGTGCTGCCGCTTAACATATTTAACAATGCAATCGTCAAAATCGCCCGATGCTACCGGAATAGAGGAGCAGGCCGAAATGCCGCCCATAGAAAGGGTGGCAACATCGGTAGTGCCGGCGCCAATATCAATAATCATGCCGCCGCGGGGCTTGTTAAAATCTAACCCCAGGCCAATGGCAACGGCCAACGGCGCCTCAATGGTAGATGCGTCCCGCCCGCCGGAGGCCTCTACCGCGTCGGCCACCGAATGGTGCTGCATGGCGGTAACGCCGCTGGGCATAACAACCATAACCCGCGGGCGCACAATGCGCTTGCCAAAGGCGGCAGTCATGTACTCCCGCAGCATGGCCTCGGCAGCGTCATAATCGGCAATTACGCTGCGCTGCACCGGAAAAACGCAGGTTAAGCTATCCGGCGTGCGGCCCAGGGTTTGGTAGGCCTTTTCGCCAAAATATACCGGCTCGCGCGTGTCGGCCGTAACGGTAACCACGCTTGGCTGCTCCAGCACTACGCGGGAGCCGGAGTAAAGCACGGTTTTTTTGGTGCCAATATCTATTGCTATGTTGGTTGCCATGTTACAACATCCCCTGAAAATAATTCTAAGCGTTTTTGGTTTCTTTTTCGTAATTTGTTACCAGCGCGGTAGTACAGTAAACCGTACCCATCCCGTTTAAAAGCAGCTGCCGGGTGCACTCGTTCAGCGTAGCGCCGGTGGTTTTAATATCATCTACCAGCAGTACCGTTTTGCCGGTTAGGTTTTTAAAGCGTTTAACGCGGTATTTGCCAACAGTGTTTTCAAACCGCTCCTGCACCGTGGCCGAAAAATGCTGCTCTTTTGTTTTACGGTTTTGGCAAAGCAGCCTACGGTACGGCAGCCGCAGCTCGGCCGCTAACAAACGGGCCAGCACCTCGGCTTGATTATAGCCCCGCTCGCGCAGCTTTGTTTTGCCCATTGGCACTGCGGTTACAAGGTCAAAATTCACCCTGCCAAAGCACTGCCGCACCCGGTTTGCCATTTGCAGCGCAAAATACGGGGCGGCGCCTAACGCCCCGCGGAATTTTAAGGCGTAAAGGGCAGTTTTGGCCTCATTTTTATTTAAAAACGGCGCCGCAACCCCCTTAAAGTAGTAAAAATACAGCGCACATTCGCAATTTGGTGCCGGCAGCCCGCATTTTGGGCAGCAGCGTTTGGGGTACGGTACTATTTTTGCTGCGCAATCTTTACAAAATCCGCGGGTGGTGCAAAGCCGCCCGCAAACGGCGCACCGCTCGGGAAACAGGGCCGAGCGCAATACAAAACCGGTGCGCGCCAACCGGCCCGAGGGCTTAAACATTTTTTTCAAAGCTTTCGGCCAGCCGCTGGGTAAGGGAGGTATAGCGCAGCGTTTTACGGTTGTTCTGCACCATTTTTTGCAGCAGCTCCCGGCTGCCAACGGCAATTAACAGCCTTTTGGCACGGGTAACCGCCGTGTACAAAAGGTTGCGGTAAAGCAGCTTTTGCGGCGCGTCCAGCACCGGTAAAATAACGCACTCAAACTCGCTGCCCTGGCTTTTATGTATGGTCATGGCGTAGGCCAGATCCAACTCGCCCAAATTTTCGTTGTAATACGTAGCAAGCCGGTCGTCAAACCGCACCTGCACCACGCCGCTCGGGGGGTCAATTTTTTCTAAAATGCCAATATCGCCGTTAAAAACGCCCGAGCCGTTCTCCCCGCTGTCGGCCGTCCACAAAATATCGTAATTGTTTTTTATTTGCATAACCTTATCGCCCTCGCGCAGCTCAAACCCCTTAAAAACAATTTTTTTCATGCCTTTTTTTAAAGGGTTTAGCCGCAGCTGCAGCAGGTTATTTAGGTTGCGGCTGCCCAGCTCCATCATGCGGGAGGGGCAAAGCACCTGAATATCGGTAATCGGGTTAAAGCCGTAGGCCTTGGGCAGGCGTTCGGCGCAAAGCTCGCACACCAGCTGGCCGGCGTTAAACGAATCGGCCTGCCGCAGCATAAAAAAGTCGGAGGTTTTGCAATCCAGCACCGGCGGCTCCCCGGCAATAATGCGGTGCGCATTAGAAATAATTAGGCTTTCCATAGCCTGACGAAAAACCTTGCTTAGCCGAATAGCCGGCACGCAGCCCGCCTCTAAAACATCGGCCAGCACATTGCCGGCGCCAACGCTTGGCAGCTGGTCGGCGTCGCCAACCATAATTAACCGGCAGCCCAAACGCAGCGCCCGCAGCACCGCCTCAAACAGCAGCACATCTACCATAGACATTTCGTCTATAATTAAAACATCGCAGCTTAAGGGGTTTTTCTCGTTTCGGGCAAATTTTTGCCGGTCGTTTTCGTCCCACTCAACCTCTAACAAACGGTGAATGGTTTTGGCCTCGCAGCCGGTCAGCTCGCTCATGCGCATGGCGGCCCGCCCGGTGGGGGCGGCCAGGGCAATTTCCAGCCCCTTGCCGGCTAAAATTTTAATCATGGCGTTTAGGGTGGTTGTTTTGCCGGTGCCCGGCCCGCCGGTTAGCACCATAATGCCGTTTTCCAGCGACATTTTAATAGCCAAGCGCTGGTTTTCCTCGTAACGAATGCCCTGCCGGGTTTCAATATAATCAATTTCCTGTTCGGCCATGAATTCCGAGGGCGGCGCGTATTTAAGCAGCACCGAAAGCCGCGCGGCAATAAATTCCTCGGCCATGTAGTACTTAGGTAAAAACAAAAAAATCTCGCCGTTTTTTTGGCCGGTACGCAGCTGCAGCGCCTGCTGCATTTGCTCGCAAACCGCCTGCACCCGTTCAGGGCTGCAACCCAGCAGCTCGGCCGTTACGGCAAAAACTTTTTGCTGCGGCAGGCAGGTGTGCCCGTTCATTAAATTGTGGCGCAGCACATATTCTACCGCCGCGGCAATGCGGCAATCGCTTTCTTTGTCAATTCCAAAAGCGGCGGCGACCTCCTCGGCCTTTTCAAAGGAAAAACCAATTTCCTCGCAGCAAAGGGTGTACGGGTTGCGGCGAATGACCTCGGCGGCGTTTTCGCCCAGCGCCTTAAAAACCCGCACGGCAGCGTCCGGCGTAACCTTAAAGCGGGATAAAAACAGCATAATATCTTTAATCCCAAACTGCTTTTGGTACTCCTCGCCAATATTCCGCGCCTTGGTTAAGGAGATGCCGCGAATTTTAGCCAGCTCCTCGGGGGTGTGCTCAATAACCTCTAACGCGCGTTCGCCAAAGCGCTCTACAATGGCGCGGGCCGTTGCCGGCCCTACCCCGCGAACCGCCCCGGAGGAAAGGTAATTTAAAATGCCCGCCAGGGTAGACGGGGCAGATTTTTCAAAGCTTTCTACCTTAAATTGCGAACCGTAGGTGGGGTGTTTATCAAACCGGCCGGTAACGGTTAAGGTATCCCCAACCGATAAAAACGGCATCATTCCAACCACGGTAACGCTGCCGTCGGCCGTTTCAAGCACGGCTACGGTATAACCGTTAGAATCGTTTTTGTAAGTAATGTGCTCTACGGTACCGTTCAGGGCCTGAACGGTGCCGGTCGGCTGTTCTGCGGTCACACCGTCACCCCCAAAAATTAAAATTCTGTTTTATTTGTTACTTTGTTATGTTTTGTTCTACGCCGTACTCGGCAAAAAGGCGGTCGGCCGCCACGGCGCCAAATACAATGCAGCTGCTGCAATCGGCCGCCTGCTGCACCTGCTGCCGTTCGGCGTTTGTCAGCCCGCAATCCAGCGCCAAAATGCCGCCTACACAACCGCCGCCCTCAAAATCTGCAAACTCCTGCGCGCTGCGGAGCTGCTGCAGGCAAATGCCGCTTTTTAAAAACACAACCAGCACCCGGGGCGGGTCCCCCTTTGGCCGCAGCAAGTAAAGCCAAAGCAAACGCAGCAGCTCGGTTAAACCAAACACAAAAACAACAACCGCCAAACCAATTACGGTGGCTTCCCACATGCTCATCACCTCAATGCATTATATGAGGCGGTGCTGGGTTTTGCAGCTTGTCACACCAAGGCGGCCGGTTTTAACCGGCAGGTTTGGCTGCGTTGCTGCGGTTAGGCCGACCCAAGGGCGGCGCCTGCCCGGCCCGCAAAGGCTTTTGCCCAGCCGACCGAGATTTACTAAAACGCAAAGTTTTTACCAAAGCCGAAGTTTTTACCAAAGCCGGTCGAAGCTTTGTTTTGCCCACCCAAAAGGGCCGATTTGCGGCCCTTAGGGCGTGCTTTCATAAAAACAGCGGCGGCTATCCAAAAAATGTGACTTTAACTAATGAAATGCGGCTTTATCTAATGGTAACCGTTGCGTTGTAGGTGCCAACCTGCCAAACAGCGTTGCTTTTACGGCATTTAATGCGGGCCGAAACAGTGTGCTCGCCGTTTGTTTTGCCCGAAATTTCAATTTCGGCGTAAAAATCGTTGCCGGTTAGCTTATTTAGCACCGAGCGCGGGCCGCAGATTTTAACATTGCGAATACTGCGGGAAAGCTTTGCCGTTTGGTTCGAGCCGGAGGCGGCGTAGTTAATATCCTTAACCGTTACGGTTTTGGTCTTGTAATCCTCCAGCCCCTGCACGGTTACGGTCACCGACTCAATATTATCTACGCTCTTTACGCCGTCCGGCAATACCGGGGTAGCGGTAAAGGAGGTAGAGGTATTGCTGATTTTATCAAAATCAATTTCGCTAAGCTTAATTTGGGTAATGGTATCTATGGTTTCGGGCGGACCAATCACATCAATTTTCTGTTCACTTAAAGAATACTGCACCGCCGAGCTGGCAAATACGCCCGGGGCGTTTGTAAAGGCAGCCACCAACGGCACCGTTTTCATTTTAGAAATTGGAACCGAGATTTTAAGGTGCGGCGCACCGGCACCGTCGGCCGTGGCAATGGTGTAAACCGAAGTATCCAGCTCCTCGCCGGCGGCGTTGTAAACCTTTAGGGTCGCATCGAACGAGGCGGTAGCGTTCAGCACAGAGTTCACCTCGGCCGTTGCAACAACGCGATCAATTTTTTCAATCTCCTTACGCGGGCCCTTAAAGCTAAGGGTTGCGTTGTTACTGTCGCTTACAACCGGGTTTTCGGCCACCAGCCCCTCTACGGCCGAGGCACCTACGGCTACCGGCGTTACGGTAAATTGCTTGGTGTCAATATAATCAAAGGTAACGGTAATGGCGGCGGGCGAGATCGAAGCAATTTCAAACTCGCCGTTTAAACTGCCAGCCTGCTTGTTGGCGCGCAGCTCTAACTCGTAAGTGCCGGCGTTTGTAACATTAGAGAGGGAGGCCGTAACCGCAATGTCCTTTTCCCCCAGCGCGCTAATAACATAGGCCGGGCCTTTTACCGTTACCGCCGCTTTTAAATTAGAAATATCGCCAATCACATCCAGCCCCAGCTCGCTGGCAACCGAATTTTCGGTTGGAACCGAAATGCTTAGCCCGGAAATTGAATTTTCGGCCGTAGGCGACTCGGTAGCAGTAATCACCATCCAAAAAATAACCGCCGCAATAAGGGAGAATAAAATAGCAAACTTTTTGTTGTAAAACAGCTTGCCGGCGCTGCCGTTTTCTTTACTTTTTGCCATTCGGCTCGCCCCCTTTTTCGGCTTTTTGTCCGTGATGCTTTGTTTTTTTCAGCCTTGCGCGCCACTTGGCCAGCAGGCTCTCGTTTTTGTCACCCTGCTGGGTCAGCAAAGCGGTTAGCTCGGTGTGCAGAGTAATGGCGTCAAAATCGCGCTTTAGCTCCCCGTTGCAGGCAACCGAAACGGTGCCCGTTTCCTCCGAAACAACCACCACAACCGCGTCCGAATTTTCGCTCATGCCAATGGCGGCGCGGTGGCGTGTGCCTAAAGCTTTGTTCAGCTCGTTGTTCGGGGTTAGGGGCAAAATGCAGCCTGCGGCGTAAACGCGTCCGTCCCGCAAAACCATGCCGCCGTCGTGCAGCGGCGATTTGGGGTAAAAAATGTTGCAAATTAGCTGGGAGGTTGTTTTGGCGTCTACCACTGTGCCGGTGGCAATAATCTCCCCCAGCTGGGTCTTTCGCTCAAACACCATTAGCGCACCGCATTTTTGCTCCTGCATTTGCATGGCCGCCGTGCAGGCCGATTGGATCATTCGCTCGGTTTCATCGCTCCCCGAGGCGGCGCGACCCGTAAAGCCCAGCTGGCTGTTGCCAACCCGCTCCAGCACGCGGCGCAGCTCCGGCTGAAAAATTACCGCGGCAATAATTAAAATAGAATCCATTACCTTGGTAATTAGCCAGTTTACGCTAACCATGCCCAAAAGCCGCGCGGCAACCGCCAAGACCAAAAGCAGCACCAGGCCCCTTACCAGCTGGCCGCCCCGGCTTTCCCTAAAAAATACAATGCATTTGTAAATAAGGTAAGTAATTACTAAAATATCTAACACATCTATAAACCGAATGTTAGAAATAATGTACCACAGCAGCGAAAAAAAGGAGGCAATAGAATTTAAAACTGCTTGCATATTTTTCTCCCCTATTCTAAAAGGCCGGCAGGCGTGCAGCCGCAAGCGGCCCAAAGTTTAAAATATATCATTATAATTTTACCATTAACCCGCGGCATATTCAATAGTAAAAACGCCGATTTTACAGAATATTTTCATCTGCACCACAACCCCGCCGCGCAGCGGCAAACAACCCGCGCTTTGTGCCTTTGCCAACAGGATCTACAGCTTTTTTCTTACATAATCGGCCGGGGGCGTGCCCAAAATACTTTTTGTAGGCCTTGTAAAAGGTAGGATAATCGGAAAAGCCGCAATACTCTCAAGTTTTAAGGGGCGGCGTGCCCTGGTACAAAAGCTCGTTGGCATAAATAAGGCGTTTGGCGGTAATGTAGCTCCAAACCGTGGTATTGGTAGCCTTTTTAATAATGCGGTTCAACTGGTTTTTACTTAAAAAAAGCGGGTGCAAATATCATCCAGGCTAAGGTTGGCGGTTAAATTATTATTAATGTATTCAATAATGGGAAAAGCAATGTCATTTGCGCACCCGCATAGCGGGTGGTTCTTTGTTTCGGATGTCCCGTCCTCAACCGGCCAAAGTCCTTAACAGCCTGAACAGAGCAAAAATGCTCTGTTCAGGCTGTTTTGTTGCAATATAATGCCAAATATTTTACTTTAGGCATTTTACACCGCTTTAAAGCGGTTATTTAAATAAATCTGCCGCCCGAAACTTTTGGTAAAACAGTGCAATGCCGGCCGTTTTTCCGTCACTTATTTTTACAGGCGTTCCATGCGTTAAGAACCCATTAAACGGGAAAAACGGCATTTTTTCGGCTAAGGGCTTGCATTTATTAGCCCTTAATAAAACGGCTCTAAAAACAGTTATAACAACATTTTAAAAAGGCGGCGATTCCCCTTTGGCAAGCGCTTAATTAAAGCTGTCGTTACCTTTTTCAAAGCGCTCGCAGCACGGGTCTGCGGTCGGCTTTTCGGCCTTTTTTGTGGCCGATTTTGTACTTTCGCCCAAGCCGGTGGTTTCGCTAAAAACGGTATTTTTGGTTACGGTATCTACCACATCGGTAGGAATAATCAGCTTTGCGGCCGTTCCGTTTGCCAGCTCTACCAAAGCCTCATACTTTTTCAGCTCCAGCACAACGCTGTCTACCCCGGCGGCTTTTAAAGCGCGCAGGCCGTCGGCCTCGGCTTGTTTTGAAAGCAAAATGGCCTTTGCCTCGCCCTCGGCGCGGGCAATTTGCGCGTCACGTTCGCCCTCGGCCGCTAAAATCATGGCTTGTTTATCGCCCTCGGCGCGGGTAATTGCCGCCTTGTGGCCCTCAGCCTGCAGCATGGTTTCACGGCGGTCGCGCTCGGCTTTCATTTGCTTTTCCATGGCGTTTTGAATTTCGGCCGGCGGAATAATGTTTTTCAGCTCTACACGGCTAACCTTAATGCCCCACTGGTCGGTCGCCTCGTCTAAGATCTCAGTCATTTTGCCGTTAATAGTATCGCGCGAGGTCAAGGTGCCGTCCAGCTCTAATTCGCCAACAATGTTACGCAGCGTGGTGGCGGTTAAATTCTCCAACGCGTTAATAGGGTTTACGGCGCCGTAGGTGTACAGCTTTGCGTCAAATATTCTAAAATACACTACGGTATCAATTTGCATGGTAACATTATCTTTGGTAATTACAGGCTGCGGCGGAGAATCCAACACCTGCTCTTTTAAAGTAATTTTCTTCGCAATACGCTCTAACAGCGGAATTTTAATATGCAGTCCGGCGTCCCAGGTTGCTTTATACTTTCCCAAAAATTCAATAATAAACTGGGTGCCCTGCGGAACAATGCGAATATTTGCAAACAAAAGAATGAGCACAATTACGGCAATGCCGGCAATTAAATATTCCATTTTTTCTCCTCCAAATTAATCATTTAGGCAGCAAGGCGTAAAACGCCCGTAAGGCTGCTATCTACGGGGAATTATTAAAACACTGCACCAACAAAAAGCACGGGCAAAACTGTGCTGTGCTTGGCCGCGCCAACGGGCGCCTACAAAAAAATTAGCGCAATGCTGCAAAAATAAAGGGGTACGCAACACCGTACGGCGTTTAGCCTTTAACGGCTAAGGACCCGCAAAAAGGTGGGCGCAACAAACCGGGAGCAAAAATGCCAAACCGCCCATTTTGGCAGATTGCAATAATTGCCGTTTGCCTAAGCCAAATTTTTCCCGGTTTTGTTCCCTGGTTTTTAAAAGCCCCCGAATGTTTTTAACATTCGGGGGCGTAACCGTAAGTTTGAATTACTTTAATTCAACCTTGGCGCCAACGTCGGTCAGCTTCTTCTGAATTTCTTCAGCTTCTTCTTTCGCAACAGCCTCTTTTAAGGTTTTCGGTGCGCCGTCAACCAAAGCCTTGGCTTCGCCCAGGCCTAAGCCGGTAATTTCGCGAACAACCTTAATAACCTTAATTTTCTCTGCGCCAACCTCGGCCAGAACAACGTCAAATTCGGTTTTCTCCTCAGCTGCGGCTGCGCCACCGGCTGCCGGAGCAGCAACAGCAACGGCTGCGGCTGCAGAAACGCCGAACTCCTCTTCAACTGCTTTAACGAGCTCTGCAAGCTCAAGTACGGTAAGAGCTTTCAGCTCTTCGATCATAGCGGTAACTTTCTCAGATGCCATTTTATTTTCCTCCAATTAAATAAATTTTAGTTTTAAATTATTCTGCGTCAGCAGGGGCTTCCTCGCCGTTCTTGTCAACAATAGCTTGAACTGCGCGCGCAAATGCGGCAATCGGGGCATTGAATGCGTTGAGAACGGTGGCAAGCAGAACCTCCCGGGTCGGGAGCTTTGCAAGGCTGTCAATGGTGGCAAGGTCAATTACTTCGCCGTCCATATAGCCGGCCTTAATGTTAAAGTTCTCGTGACCGTCGGCGTATTTGCCGAGAATTCTTGCGGCGGCGGTGTAATCGTCGTTAGAAATGGCAATGGCGGTAGTGCCGTTTAATGCCTCGTCTAAACCGGAAATGCCGGCCTCGCTCGCTGCACGCTTTAACAGGGTGTTTTTAACAACAGCGTAGTGCACATCAGCCTCGCGCAGCTCTTTACGCAGGGCAGTATCGTCGGCAACGCTAATGCCTTTATAATCAACAATAACACCAACGCAGGAAGCTTTGATTTTTTCGGCTAAATCTGCAACAATTTGCTTTTTTTGCTCTAAAACTTTCTCACTGGGCATGGATTTCACCTCCTGAAAAAATACAAATAAATGCCTGCCCCAAGCAAGAGGCAGGCACAAAACTAAAACAAGGTTAAAGTTAAAGCCGCCCTCGGCAGGAATTACACAAAAACGCAACCTGCTGTCTTAGGACAAATAACAAGGTGTATTGTAACACACCTTTTCGCATTTGTCAAGTGTTAATTACACTTAAACGCCAAATTTAGCAACATTCAGCTTAATGCCGGGGCCCATGGTGGTGGCAACCGCGCAAGACTTAATGTACTGGCCTTTGGTAGCGGCCGGTTTGGCCTTAATTACGGCGCCCATTAAGGTATCAAAATTCTCTTTCAGCTTAGCCTCGCCAAAAGATACTTTACCAATGGGGCAGTGAATAATGTTGGTTTTGTCTAAACGGTACTCAATTTTACCGGCCTTAGCCTCGGTAACAGCCTTGGCAACATCCGGCGTAACGGTACCGGCCTTGGGGGTTGGCATTAAGCCGCGCGGGCCTAAAACCTTACCTAAACGGCCAACCATACCCATCATATCCGGGGATGCAATAACAACGTCAAAGTCCATCCAACCCTCGTTTTGAATACGGGCTACAACCTCTTCGCCGCCTACATAATCCGAGCCGGCCTCTTCGGCTGCTTTTACCTTGTCGCCCTTGGTAATAACCAGGGTGCGAACCTTTTTACCAGTGCCGTTCGGCAGTACAACCGCACCGCGAACCTGCTGGTCGGCGTGACGGGAGTCTACGCCTAAGCGAATGTGAACTTCAACTGTTTCATCAAACTTTGCGGCGGCAGTTTTAACGGTTAAGCCCATGGCTTCGTCTACATCGTAAAATTTGCCGGCCTCAATCAGCTTAGAGCTGGTTTCATATTTTTTTCCGTGCTTCATTGTTGTTTACCTCCAAATAAGTGGTTCATCGGATCTTATCCTCCCACCGGGTTGCTTATTAGTCTACCACTTCAATACCCATGCTGCGGGCAGTACCTGCAATCATGCTCATGGCGGATTCTACGCTGGCAGCGTTTAAGTCGGGCATTTTTTGCTCGGCAATTTTTTGAACCTGCTCTTTGGTGATCTTTGCAACCTTCGTTTTGTTGGGAACGCCGGAACCGCTTTCGATTCCGCACGCTTTTTTAATTAAAACAGCTGCCGGCGGCGTTTTGGTAACAAAGCTGAAAGAGCGGTCGGCATAAACTGTAATAACAACCGGAATGATCATACCGGCGTCGTTTTTAGTGCGTTCGTTAAACTCCTTGGTAAAGGCCATAATGTTAACGCCGTGCTGACCAAGCGCGGGGCCTACCGGCGGTGCCGGAGTTGCTTTACCTGCAGGAATTTGTAATTTAATATAGCCTGTAATTTTCTGAGCCATAATTGTACCTCCAAATTTTGTGGTAGGGTGGGTTTTCCACCAGGCGGAACAAGCGCTGTTTTTTCATGAAACAGGCCCGCTTCCTCCCACATACGCGGTGCTGAACGCGCCCGCGCGTTTAGTTAAAAGATTTTTGCAATTTGGTTTAATTCCATTTCGGCGGGAATTTCCTGCCCTAACATGGAAACCTTTACACTTACGGTGTTCGCAGGAACATCAATTGAAATAACCGTTCCTTCCATACCCTTTAACGGGCCGGCAATCACGCTAACGCGATCCCCTTCGGCGTAGCTGACTTCAACGCTGCGCTGCTCTATGCCAAACGCCGCAACCTCAGCGTCGGAAAGCGGCTCCGGCTTAGAGGCCGGGCCAACAAAGCCGGTTACACCACGGGTATTGCGCACAACATACCACGATTCATCGGTTATAATCATTTTGATCATAACGTAGCCCGGGAATATTTTGCGCTCTACCTCACGGGTTTTGTCATCCTTAACCTCTGTAACCTTTTCGGTAGGAATTTTAATGTCCATAATGAGGTCCTGCATTTTGCGGCTTTCAACGATTTTTTCAAGATCGGTAGCCACTTTGTTTTCATAACCGGAATAGGTATGCACCACATACCATTTGGCATCACTTACCTGTGACATATAGACCTCCAATAATTCCTTTGCTGCGGCAGTTTATTTAAACAGTACATCCAAAAGATTTGATAAACCAAAATCGAGCACCCAAATAACCACGCCGACTATTAAGCACATGATTAAAACAATAACGGTGTTTTTAACAACCGATTGCCAGCTGGGCCAAACAACCTTTTTCAGCTCGCTTTTATAATCTTTAATAAAGCGAACAAAGCGCTTTGGAATACTGCCCTTGCCCGATTTTGCAGCTGCAACGGTAATGTGATCGTTGATCAGCAAATGCGCTGTGCCAAACACAAAAGCGCCGAACATGGCCGCCATAATTACCCAAACGGCGTACTCGTAATGTACGGTGCTCCAAGCGTCGGCACCTAAAACGGTGTCTAACGGGCGAACATCTACAAATTTTGCGGGGCTGCTGCAGCCAATTACCAACATGTAAATGCCGGTGCCCAACATAACAGCCGGGGCCGCCCAGCGCGAAAATTTACCCCTAATAAAGGTAAAAACCGTAAAAACAACGCCTAACACAACCAGCCAAAAGCAAAACCAAACATCTGCCGAAACGGCCATTTTGGCGTTACCGGCCTGTTCAATTGTGCCTTTAAAGGTCATTTGAGCTGCGGTTAAGGTGATTTCTTTTCCACCGGCGGTAAGCGCCGCAAAGGGGAAAAAGTAAAACACCAGCGAAGCAAGGGTGCAAGCCGCCGCCAAAATTTGGCTGGACTTATTTAGGATCTTCCAAGTTTTCATTTAAAAGCCCCCCTTACTTTGTTTCTCTGTGAAGCGTATGCTTCCGGCAGAATGGGCAGTACTTGTTCATTTCAAGCCTGTCCGGGTCATTTTTCTTGTTCTTCATGGTGTTGTAGTTGCGCTGTTTGCACTCACTACAAGCTAAAGTGATTTTTACTCTCATAACGGCACCTCCCGTTTCACGGAATATTTTTTGCTTTCTTGGTAAAAGAAAGTAAATGAGCCTCCCTCAATTTCAAAAAACCGAAACCCAACGGATTGCTCAAACCGAAGGATGAAGAACAATAAAACTCGGCTTTTTGAAAAGGCCCGCGGCAAAAAATTGCACAACAAACAGACCCTCAGAGGTAAATACGATTATACCACAGTTTTTTGGCAGAGTCAAGTTTTTTTTCAAAAGCCCTTTAAATTTCGCGGCAGCCGCGCAAAACCGCCTGCTACCCCTTTTCTCTTATAGCTTAAGTACTGCAAAAAAAGCGCCAAAGAAGCCCCAAAACCCGAAGCTTCTTTGACGCCTTGGCGTATTGAAAAAACTTATTCCACCGTTACCGATTTTGCCAAATTTCGCGGTTTATCAATATCGCAGCCGTTGTAAAGGGCTACATAATAGGCAAAAATCTGCAGCGGCACAACCTCAACCGAGGCCAGCAGCAGCGGGTCGGTTTGCGGCAGGTAAATAACCTCGTCCGACTCCTGCGAAACGGCGCGGTTGCCCTCTACCGCGGTAGAAAGTACAAAGGCGCCGCGAGCCTTTACCTCTTTAATATTGCTAAGCATTTTGTCGCTTAAATTGCCGTACGCCGAAAGGGCAATAACCATTCGGCCTTCCTCAATAAGCGAAATGGTTCCGTGCTTTAATTCGCCGGCGGCGTAGGCTTCGGAATTTAAATAAGAGATCTCTTTTAATTTTAAAGAGCCCTCCATAGCCACGGCGTAATCAATATTACGGCCAATAAAGAATACCGAACGCATGGAATAATGCTCTTTGGCTAGCACGCGCAGCTTATCCTCCAACGCAAAAATATCTTGAATTTGCTTTGGCAAGCGGCGAATACCGTCCAGCAGGCTATTCAGCCGCTCTTGTTGGCAGGTGCCAAGCTTTTCGGCCGCGTAAATTGCAAACAGGTACAAAACAATTAGCTGGGTAGAGTAGGCCTTGGTGGTGGCAACGGCAATTTCCGGCCCGGCCCAGGTGTAAATAACATCGTCCGAGGCTTTGGCAATAGAGCTGCCCACTACATTTACAATAGAAAGGGTATGCGCCCCGCGGGCCTTGGCCTCCTTTAAAGCGGCCAGAGTATCGGCCGTTTCGCCCGACTGGCTAATAATAATTACCAGCGTTTTGTTGTTGATGATGGGGTTGCGATAACGGAACTCCGAAGCCAGATCTACCTCTACCGGAATTCTTAACAGTTCCTCGTAAAAATATTTGGCAACCACGCCGGTGTGGTAAGCCGAACCGCAAGCCGTAATCACAATGCGGTCAATACCGCGAAGCTGCTCGTCGGTAAGCTTTAGGCCCTCAAAAAACACCTTACCGTCTTTTAACCGCGGCTCGTAGGTTTTGGCAATGGCGTCGGGCTGCTCTTTAATTTCTTTCATCATAAAGTGGTCGTAGCCACCCTTTTCAGCCGCGTCAATGCTCCAGTTTACAACGCTTACCTCGCGGGTCAGCTCCTTGCCCTCGGCATTATAAAGCCGCACGCTATCCGGCTTTAAAACGGCAATTTCGCCATCTTCAATGTAAAGTACATTTTTGGTGTGAGAAATTAGCGCCGTAACATCCGAGGCAATGTAATTGTTCCCCTCCCCAAGGCCAATAATCAGCGGGCTAAAGTGGCGCACGGCGTAAAGAGTTTCGGGGTCTTTGGCACAAAGAATACCCAGTGAATAAGAGCCCTCTAACCTGCTAATGGTTTTGGCTACCGCGGCAAATACATTGCCGGTGTAATATTTTTCAAGCAAATTGGCAATAATTTCGCTGTCGGTCTCGCTTTTAAATACCACGCCGTCGGCAATCAATTCGTCTTTCAGCTCAATGTAATTTTCAATAATGCCGTTATGTACAATGGCAAAGTTGCCCTGAAAGCTTTTGTGCGGGTGGGCGTTGCGGTTGCAGGGGGCGCCGTGGGTAGCCCAGCGGGTGTGGCCAATGCCAATGGTGCCGGGCAGCGTTAAGCCGTTTTGGGTGCTTTGCTTTAGGGCCGAAATGCGCTCTACGGTTTTTTGCATTTTAATTTCGCCGTTGTGAATAACAGCAACGCCGGCAGAATCGTACCCGCGGTATTCCAGCCGCTCTAAGCCGTCTAATAAAATGGGGGCCGCCTGCTCGCGACCTACAAAGCCAACTATACCACACATAAAAGTTAACCACCTTGTAAAGTAAATTTAAAGTAATTTGTAATAAACCCAGCAAACGGCTTTCAGCCGCCAAGCCGAAAAATATTGTAAGCCTATTATAGCAAAAAAGGCTTACAAAGTCAATAAAAATGTACCAGGGCGGCGCTTAGGCGGCCTTGGTACATTAAAAAATTAAGGTTCTTGCTGCTTTAGGCAACCAGGTGCGGGTTCACCTCGCTTACCTAGGCAAGTAAGGCGTCATAATAATTTTTCATTGTTTTGGCGTCCTCGGCCTGCGTGCCGGCCGACTCGCAAATAATGGTAGGGCTGCAGCCCTTTTGCACGGTAAGCTCCAGCACCGGCTCAAAATTCGGGCCAAAAACCGTATCTTCAAAGGTCAGGTGCCGCTTTTCGCCCCCGGTGGTGTACTCAATTTTAGAAAAATGCGCATGGTACTGCCGCAGCCGCTCCAGCCCCAGGGCGTTTTCAATTTCAATAAAGATTTTTTTATAATCCTCAAATTGCTTTAGCCCGCCCAGGCTCCGGGCGTTTAGGTGCCCAAAATCAATGCAGGGAATTAACCGTTCATCTAACCTACAAAGCTCTAAAACCTCGTAAAGTGTGCCAAGCTGATTGATTTTTCCCATGGTTTCGGGGCAAATGTGCACCCCGCCAAGGCCGGCCTCATCCAGCGCCGAAAGCGCTTTTTTCATGGTGTCCTTTGCCAGCTCCAACGCCTGCTCGCGGCTGATCTTACCGCAGGAACCGGTATGCACCACAATGCGGCTGCCGCCCATTGCCGAAACCGCTTTTGCGCTGGCTAAAATGTACTGCACCGAATTTTGGCGCTTTTCCTCCTCCACCGACGACATAGAAATATAATACGGCGCGTGCAAAGAAAGGGTAATGTTTTTCTCCCGCGCAAGGCGGCCAAGCTCGGCGGCCTTTTCCTGCCCAATGTTAACCCCGCGGCCGCACTGGTACTCAAACGCGTCCAGCCCCATTTTTGTTAAATACTCCGGCACCTGAAGGCTGGTTTTGTAGCCCATTGCCGTAAAGCTGGCGGCGTTACCCGCCGGGCCGAATTTTGCAGCCATTTTTACTGCCCCCTTTTTTAAAATTTGCACGGCAGCTTGTAGCGCCGCAGCAATTTGCGCTCTAACGCGCGTTTTATTTTAAACCTGCAAGAGGTTTCTAACTTTTGGGGCGCCACTAAAATGGTTTTACAGCCCGAAAGCTTGCCGCCCAAAATGTCGGTAAATAATTGGTCGCCAACAATGGCGGTGTTTTTTTTGCTGGCGCCCACCCGCCGCATTGCCCTAAAATAACCAAACGGCAGCGGTTTTAAGCCCAACCCAACAAAGGGCAGCCCAACTGCCCCGGCAAAGGCTGCCATGCGCTTTGGCACCGCGTTGGAAAGAATAATTAGCGCAATGCCGCTTTGCTGCAGCAGCACCAGCCAGTCGGCCACGCCGGGAATCAGCTTTGCGGCGTGGTCTACCGTAAGGGTATTATCAACATCTAAAATTAAAGTGGTAATGCCCTGCTGCCGCAAAAAAAGCGGGCTGATTTTTGTAACCTTGTTAAAATAATAATTGGGCCGGAACATAAAGATCACCTTAAAAAGAAAAACGGCTTATTACTAAGCCGTTTTAACTGTTGCCGATTTTTGTGCTAAAGGCAAAGCCCAAACAGCACCTTTGCCAACCCTTAGCGGAACTTACGCTTGCGGGCGGCCTCGGATTTTTTCTTGCGCCGTACAGAGGGCTTTTCGTAATGCTCTCTCTTGCGAACTTCTTGAATTACGCCGTCTTTAGCGGTCTGTCTCTTAAAACGGCGAAGTGCGTTGTCAAGAGATTCATTCTCTTTAATTTTTACCTGACTCATTTATGTCCCTCCCTCCGCACAGAATGCAGGGGTTTATACCTTTAGTTAAGCAAAGCGCAAACAAACCTGCTTACAAACCTGCTTAGATATTTATTATACAACATACCAAGCGGCGTTGTCAAGCATTATTTTGCAACAATGTTAACCAGCTTGCCGGGAACATAAATTTCTTTAACAATTTGCTTGCCGGCAATGGCGGCTGCCACCTTGGCGTCGGCCTTAACGGCGGCTAAGGCCTGCTCTTTAGAAATTGCAGCGTCTACCACTACCTTAGCGCGCAACTTACCGCAAACCTGCACTACCAGCTCAATACTGCTGCTGTTGCATTTTTCTTCGCTGTAAACGGGCCAGGCGGCAGCATTTAGCTGCCCGGCAAAGCCAGCGTTTACCCAAAGTTCCTCGGTAATGTGCGGGGCAAAGGGGTTCAGCAGCAAAATAAAGGTTTTAAATTCGCCCTTGGTTAAGCTGCCCTTGCTGTAAATTTCGTTAATTAAAGACATTAACGCCGCAATAGCCGTGTTCATTTTAAGGGTTTCAATATCCTCGGTTACCTTTTTAATGGTGCGGTGAAAAGCGGTTTCTAACTCCTTGGAATAGCCGTCCCCCTCACAAAGCAGGTCGGTAAGGCCCCAAACCCGCTCTAAAAAGCGCTTGCTGCCTTTAATCGAGGTAGAGCTCCACGGCGCTGCTTTTTCAAAATCGCCAATAAACATTTCGTAAATGCGCATGGTATCGGCGCCGTAATCGCGCACAATTTCATCTGGATTTACCACATTCCCGCGGGATTTTGACATTTTTTCGCCGTTCTCACCCAAAATCATGCCGTGGCTAGTGCGCTTTTGGTAAGGCTCTTTACAGGGCACCACGCCAATATCGTACAAAAAGCGGTGCCAAAAACGGCTGTAAAGCAGGTGCAGCGTAGTGTGCTCCATACCGCCGTTGTACCAATCTACCGGCATCCAATATTCCAGCGCCTCTTTACTGGCTAAGGCGTTGTTGTTGTGCGGGTCGCAGTAACGCAAAAAGTACCAGGAGGAACCGGCCCACTGGGGCATGGTATCGGTCTCGCGCCGGGCAGCGCCGCCGCACTTGGGGCAGGTGGTAGCAAGCCAGCTTTTCATGTTAGCTAACGGCGACTCGCCGTTTTCGGTTGGCTCGTAAGAGTCTACCTCCGGCAGCAGCAGCGGCAGCTCGCTTTCGGGCAGCGGAACATAGCCGCATTTTTCGCAATGCACTACCGGAATGGGCTCGCCCCAATAACGCTGGCGGGAGAATACCCAGTCGCGCAGCTTATAGTTTACCTTTTGGTGGCCCACTTGATTTTCGGTCAACCAAGCGGTAATTTTTTCCTTAGCCTGGTCTACGGTAAGGCCGGTTAAAAAGCCGGAATTTACCATGGTGCCGGTAGCGCAATCGGTAAAGGCCTGCTGCTCTACATTGCCGCCGCTTACCACCTCTACAATAGGCAGGTTAAACTTTTTAGCAAAGTCAAAATCGCGGTCGTCATGCGCCGGCACGGCCATAATAGCGCCGGTACCGTAGGAAATTAAAACATAGTCGGAAACAAAAATGGGAATTTCTTTGCCGTTTACCGGGTTTATGGCCCGAACACCCTTTAGCTCCACGCCGGATTTTTCTTTAACCACTTCGGTGCGTTCAAAATCGGACTTACGGGCGGCAGCCTCGCGGTAGGCGGCAATCTCGCTGTAATTCTGCAGGTCGTTTTTCCATTTTTCTATAAACGGGTGCTCCGGCGCAATTACCATGTAGGTGGCGCCGAATAAAGTATCCGGCCGGGTGGAATAAACCGTTAAAACCTCGCCCTTGGTGGTTTTAAAATTAATTTCGGCACCGGTAGAGCGGCCAATCCAGTTGCGCTGCTGCGTTTTTACCCGGTCAATAAAATCTACCTCGTTCAAGCCGTCCAGCAGCTTTTCGGCGTAATCGGTAATTTTTAACATCCACTGGCTTTTAACCTTGCGCACCACCTCGCTGCCGCAGCGCTCGCAAACGCCGCCGGCAGCCTCCTCGTTTGCTAATACGCATTTGCAGGAGGTGCACCAGTTTACGGCCATTTCTTTTTTATAAGCCAGGCCCTTTTTAAACAGCTGAATAAAAATCCACTGCGTCCATTTATAATAGGAGGGGTCAGTGGTGCTGATCTCCCGCGTCCAGTCGAACGAAAAGCCCAGCGATTTTAACTGCCGTTTAAAGTTGGCAATGTTGTTTTTGGTTACAATTTCGGGGTGAATGTGATTTTTAATGGCGTAATTTTCGGTTGGCAGACCAAAGGCGTCAAACCCCATGGGGTACAGCACATTATACCCGCAAAGGCGCTTTTTACGGGCAACAATATCCAACGCGGTGTAGCTGCGCGGGTGCCCTACATGCAGGCCCTGGCCCGAAGGGTACGGGAACTCTACCAAGGCGTAATACTTTGGCAGGGTGTAATCGTTTTTTGCGGCAAAGGTGTTGTCCTTTTCCCAAATCTGCTGCCACTTTTGTTCAATTGCGGAATAATCGTACTTCATAAACTCTCACCTAATTTTCTAAAGCAACGCTTACAGCAAGATCTGCGGGTCAACTTGCTCCCCGTCGCTCCAGGTATGCTCTAAATTGTAAAACTCGCGGTTTTTGGCACTCATAATGTGAATTACTACGCTGCCGTAATCTAAGAGGATCCAGCCGGTGGCCCGCCCCTCAATGTGGTGGGGCTGCACGCCGGGCTGCTTTAGCTTTTCCTCGGTAATATCGGCCAGGGCGCGCACATGCGGGGCCGAGGTTGCCGTTGCCAGCACAAAATAATCGGCCAAAACCGTTAGGTTTTCTACCCGAATTACCGTAAGCTCCTGCGCTTTTTTCTCGTCCAGCGCGCGGGCGGCTGTTTTTAAACTATCAATTGGGTTCAAAATAAATTCTCCGTTACATTAGTTATTACTGTTGCTGCCGCCGGTGGTCTGGTTTTTGTTTTGCTCCACCTGCGCCAAACTTCCGCCCTGCTCTACATTACTGGCCTCGTATTTGGTGTGAATTTCGGTCAACTGAATATCCCCGGCCGTAATGGGGGCGTTGTAGGGGTTAAAGTAGGTGTTAAACAAGGTTACATACTCGGCCTTGTGGGGCGACCACATAGAAAGCTTGTTGCGGGTTGCAAACTGGCCCGGCACGGCGTAAATGCCCATTTGCTCCATGTTAATGGCGCGCACCTCGGTGGCGTAGCCCAGAATGGTGTTTAAGGTCATATCGGTAGAAACATGCTTGTAGCACTTGCTGGCCACGCTGAACATTTGCGAAACCGACATGCTTTTCAGTTTTTTCGCCAGCGCAACATAAACCAGCCGCTGCGCCTCAATACGCTGAATATCGCCTTTAATATAGCCGTCCTTAATGCCGGTACGCTTACGCACAAAGCCGGTGGCCTGGTGGCCGTTTAAGGTGACCCAGCCGGGGCCAATGCGCTCGTGCACCAGGGTTTCGGGGTTCATAATATCAATGCCGTTTTCCTGCTGAATGTTAATGGTTAAGCCGCCTAACGCGTCAATAACATTAATAAAACCCTTAATGGTAAATAAAACATAATGGTCTAACGGAATGCCAAACAGCGAGGAAATTCGACGGCGCAAAGCGTTAATGCGCGCCTCGCCCTTACGGGGATTGCCGTAAACCGCGTTAATTTTGCAGGTAGGCACATCGGCGCCGGCAAAGGTATCCCGCGGGATCTGCAAAAAGTTTACCGTGTTTTTCTCATGATCCATGCAGGCAACGGCAATAATATCGGTCAAGGTCTCCTGCGGGTCTACCCCCAGCACCAAAATGTAGCTTACGCCACTGTTGGAGCTTACCGTCATTTGCTCAAAGCTGCCTGTTTCCTCCGACCCCGTGCTAAGCCCGCCGGGCCGCCAGCCGGAAAGGGAAAGGTACCCGCCCATAAGCAGGGTTAAAAGAATAGAAAAGGTTAAAACAATAGAAGCTACAATATTAACTGTTTTTTTAATTCTGCGTTTTTTGCTGTTTCCCCCGCGGGTGGAAACGGAATAAAGGTCAAAGCTGTCCTGTTCGTTTCGAGCCATTTTTTTACCTCATTTCTTTTGGTCGTCCGGCATTTCGGGGCTGCAATACTCCCGGTAAGCCGCTAAAGTATCGGGGTGAACCGCCCGCCCGCTTGCCTGCAGATCTTTTACCGAAAAATCCAGCGCCTCGTACATTGCGGTTTTTAGGCTCACATCTACCGCCGCGCGCATTTGCGCAACGCCGGGGTAGTCGCGGTCTTTCGAGGTAAAATCTGCAAGATAAATAATTTTTTCTAATAAAGTCATTCCGGCGCGCGCCGTGGTGTGGTAACGAATGGCCGAAACAACGGCCGAATCTTTTACCCCTAAAACCTGCTGCACATACGCGGCACCGGTCATGGCGTGCCACAGCTTAGGCGCGTTTTT
>URRK01000008.1 GCA_900550315.1 uncultured Oscillospiraceae bacterium
ATTATGAAAGGCTATTACAAAATGCCGCGCGCCACGGCCGCCGCAATAGATAAAGACGGCTGGCTGCACACCGGCGATTTGGCCTGTCGCACGCCGGAGGGCAACTACCGCATTACCGGCCGATTAAAGGACATGATTATTCGGGGCGGCGAAAACATTTACCCTAAGGAAATTGAAGAATTTATTTACACCCACCCCAAGGTAAAGGATGTTCAGGTAATTGGCGTGCCGGATGAGCAGTATGGCGAGGAAATTATGGCCTGCGTAATTTTAAAGGACGGCGAGCAGATGACCGAGGCCGAAATGAAAGAGTACATTAACGCGCACATGGCGCGGCACAAGGTGCCAAGGTATATTGATTTTGTTACCGAGTTCCCCATGAATGTTGCGGGCAAAATTTTAAAGTACAAAATGCGGGAGCAGGCCATTGAAAAGCTGGGGCTGCAAAAAGCCAACAAAGTGGTGACGGCGTAATGTTAAACGGGTTTATGATTATTGACGCCCACTGCCACATTTACCCCGAAAAAATTGCCGCCCGCGCCACTTTGGGAACCGATACCTTTTACGGCCTGCACTCGGTTTGCAAGGGCACCGCGGCCGATTTGCTGCGGCGCGGCACAAAAGCGGGAATAGACCGGTTTATTGTGCAGTCGGTTGCAACAACGCCGGAGCAGGTGCAAAGCATTAACCGCTTTATTGCCGGCGAGGTGCAAAACGCTAACGGCCGGCTGGTTGGCCTTGGCACCCTGCACCCCGCGGCCAAAAACCCCGAGGACGACCTAAAGCACCTGCTGTCATTAGGCTTGCACGGGGTAAAACTGCACCCCGATATTCAAGATTTTAAAATAGACGATTACCGCTGTTTAAAAGTTTACGAGCTTTGCGAGCGCTACGGCGTACCAATTTTAATGCACACCGGAGACAGCCGGTTTGACCGCTCGAACCCCAACCGGCTGCTGCCGGTTATGCAAATTTACACAGGGCTTACTGTGGTGGCGGCGCACCTTGGCGGGTGGTCGGTTTGGGAGCAGGCCGGCGAACAGCTTTGCGGGCTGCCGAATTTGTTTGTAGATTGCTCCTCCAGCTTTGGATTTTTGCCGGTAGAGCGGGTGAAAAAAATTATTTTAACCTACGGCTGCAGCCGGGTGCTTTTTGGCACCGATTACCCCATGTGGGCGCCGGAAAAGGAGCTGGATAGCTTTTTTAAAATGCAGCTGACCGAAAGCCAGAACCGCCAAATTTTGGCCGAAAACGCCAAACGGGCCTTTGGCCTTTAAACTTAAAAATTTAAAAATAAAGCCGCCGTTAACCCAAGATAAAGGGGTTGACGGCGGCTTTATTTTGTTTATTGCCTTGTTTTTGCCATTCATTTTGTTGGCCTGTTGTTTTAAAATTAGCCCTATTCGGCCAGCGGGGGTTTGCCGCTGTGCAGCTTGCGGTAATTGCCCGGGGTAAGCCCTAAGCTTTGCCCAAAGGCTTTGGCAAATTTAGAGCCGTTATCGTACCCGTATTTTCCGGCGATTTCTAAAACGCTGCAGTTCGTTGTGCAAAGGTCTTTGGCGGCGGCCAGCATTTTTTGCCGGCGCGCAAAGCTGTAAATGCTGGTTCCGTAAACCGCTTTAAAGCCGTTTTTAATGCCGGTAGGGGAGGTGTGAAATTGGTCGCTTAGCTGTTCAATTGTAATGCGGCGGTTTAAATTTTGCTTTAAATGCTTTGCAATTTTGTGTGCCAGCTGGGTTTGGTTTACGGTGGCGTAGTGGCGGTTCACCTCGGTGCGCTGCACCTCCAAAGCGCTTAAAAACAGTAAAAGCTCTAAAACCTTTACTTTAAAATAACCCTTTTTAATTTCCTCTGGAACGGTGTACAGCTCAGAAAAAATGTGTGCAATGCTGTTGTTAGAGCGGGCTATGTAGGCCTTGCCCGGGCAGCTGAATTTTTGTAAAAGCAGGGTTGGGCTAACCGTAACATCATCTAACAAGCAGGAAAGGCATTGCGGCGTTTGCGCGGTATGAATTAAAATGCTAATGCCGGTGTAGCTGCCGTCGGTAAGGGTAACGGTGCTTTCCGGCAGCGGGCCGCCAAAAGCCGCTAAATCTCCGGCCGAAAAAAAGCAGCAGCTGTTTTTTTTGCGGCTTTCAACCTGCCCGGTTCGGCAGTGGTCAATTTCAATCAAATTGGGGTCCGGCTGCCCCAAGGCGGTAAAGCTGCCGGCCTGCAGGCAGTGGTACAGCAGCTCAATTCCCGGAAAAACACGGTACACCGTAACTAAAAAATGCTCTTTACCGCTGCCGGCGGCGTACTGGGTATAAAATTCGTTTTTGCCGGTTTGCCGAAAGGGCTTGCCAAACCGCCGGCTTAAAAAGTCGGCGTTAACCATGGCGTTTCAGCCGGGCAAAAAAGCCGCCGTTGGCGCTGCCCTTTTCGGGCGTGGTGGTTTTTTCAACCGATTGCAGTTCGTAGCCAATGCCCTGCAAAACGGTTTTTAGCTTTTGCTCGTCCAGCTCCTGCTCGGCGGTTAGCTCGCACTGCCCCTTAGCGTGGGAGGAGCGTATTTTTTTAACCTTAAAATTTTGGCGAATGGCGTCGTTTACATGCGCCTCACACATACTGCAGGCCATTCCATTAATTTTTAAAATATATTGTAACATAATTACCAGCCTTTTCTTGCAATTTTGTTGACTAAAGGGCAAACAATAGCTTTGGGTGATTTTTTAAATGAAATATCAGAATTTACAAGCGCTGATTACCGGCAGCAAAAGCTCACGGGCTTATTTTTTGTCGCTGCCGGTAAAGGAGCAAATGCAGCTGCATTGCTTTAATAACGCCATTCACACCGCGCAGCAGCTGCACGAATACCAGCATTTGCTAAAGCGCCAGGCCAGCGTTTTGGGCGGGCAGTTTTGGAAGCAAGGCTAAGGGCGCAAACGCTTTTTTTGCCTTGGCGCCTTAGCCGTTAAAAAAACGGGTATGCGTTATTATTCGGCCCCTTTTAGGGCCTCTACCATATCTATTTTTTTGTTTTTGCGGGCAACCATTAGGCCAACCAACAGCGACATACCAAAGGTTAGTAAAATGCTGAAAAAGTAGGTGCGCGGGCCAATAGCCAGTCGCATTTCAAACTCGCCGGCAAGGGCCTTCAGTAAATAATCCAGCACCAGCACTGCCAGCGGCAGCCCTAAAATAACGCCCAAAACCGTTAGCCACATATTTTGCCCAATTAGCAGGCGGCCAATTTTTTTGTTTTGAAAGCCAATTACCTTTAAAGTAGCCATTTCGCGGTAGCGCTCGGTGTAGCTCATTACCCCTAAATTGTATAAAACCACAACGCCCAGCAGCAGCGCGCCCAACACCAAAATGTAGATCATGGAATCCATTATGGCGGTAAAGGTCTCAAACGAATCCATTATTTTTTGCCGCGATTGTACGCTTTTAATGCCGCTGTTTGCGGCAATGTCATTTTTTTCGGTTTTGGTGTAAACCGCATTAACCGTGTAGGGCAGGCCAAGCTCTTTGGCGTAGGCCGGCGTAATTACCATGTTTTCAGAAACGCTGCGCATAACACCGGCAATTTTAAGGGTGTACTTTTGGTTGGTGCCGTAAGGAGAAACCTCTAAGCTGTCGCCCGGCTTTAGGTTAAATTCGTCAGCCAAACGCATACAAACATAGCCCCGTTGTTTTGCAAATTTAGGTAACCCTTTTTTACCGCCGGAAATTTAACCAGGTTGTTTTTGGCGCTGTAAATTTCAAGGTCAACCGTTTTTTGCTCTGCCTGCACGCTAACCGAGGCGCTCCAATCGCCATGGTACCGCTCAATTATCTGCTCGGCTTGCGGGTTGGTAACAGTTTGCGACAAAAATATTTTGGCGTTGTACTGCATGGCGTCGTTATAGTACAGCTTTAAAAAGGCGTCCATGGTGTCGCGCATACCTAGTGAGGCTACAATAATAACCATGCAGCCAACAATGCCTAAAAGGCTCATGGCAGTGCGGGATTTATGCCGCATAATATCCCGCATATTCCAGCGCGTGCCAAAAGAGAGGCGGTGAAACAGCCGGCCCTTTTCTACCAGCAGCGCCTTTACCCGTTTAGGGGTGTAGGGGCGCAGGGCGTCGGCCGCGGTGCCGGCCAGCATTTGCCGCACCGAAAGGTAGCCAATTACCGTCATTAGCGCTAAAATGCCGGCTAAAACCAGGTAGCAAAACAAGGGGATGTTCAGGCTCCAATACGGCATATCTAAATAAGTGCCCATCATGCCGTTGGGGTTCATAATGTAATAGGCAACGCCGTAGCCCAGCAAAATGCCGAGCAAAATGCCAACCAGGCCAATAAAAAATGCGTAAGCGGTGTAGTGCCGTGAAATGCGGCTGTTTTTAAAGCCTAAGGCTTTTAGGGTGCCAATTTGTGTTTTTTCCTTGGCGGTTAGGCGGTGCATGGTGGTAACCATGGTAAGCAGGGCAATAGCCAAAAACAAGGTGGGTAAAATTAAGGCCATAGTTTGGCCTTCCTCCTCCTCGCCCTTGGCCTGCGCGTAGGAAAGGCTTTCATCTTTGGTTAAAATTAAGGCGGTGTTGTTTAGGGCAAGGTCGGCTTTTTGGGTAAAGTTGGCTTTTTCCAGCTTTGAAATAACATTAATTTGCGGGTAGTAATCGGCCCCCAGTGCCGCTTGGTACATAGCGGGGGAGATGTAAGCAAAGCCGTGGCTGTTGTAATCGGGCATCAGCTGGCTTTCGTCTCGCACGCAGATCATCTGCTCGCCGGCCTTAACCAGCCCTTTTACGGTGCCGTTTAGCGTAATGCCGTTGTAGCTAAGGCTTAAACGGTTGCCAACCAAAATATTGTTGGCGTTGGCGTATTTTTCCGAAAGCCAAATACCGTCCTGGCTGTTTTGGTTGTAGGCTTCGCCTTTTATTAATTTAAAAAACGATACTTTTTCGTTTTCGGTTACGGTTAGGGCAACCGTGTCGCCGCCGCTGTTTAAAACCTCGGCGGTAACGCTTAAATAGCGCCCGGCCTGCGTAACGCCCGAAATATTTTTAATTTTTTCAAGGTCGGTGTTTGTAAACCCTTTTTCCGAAACAATGCGGTAATCGGCGTAGCCGGTTTCGGTAAAAAAGCGGGACATATTATTTTCAATGCTGACCCATTCCATGTTAAAACCAACAAAAACGCCAATGCCTAAGGCAATCATAATAACCATAGAAATAAACTGCGCTTTGTAAAGGCCCATGGTGCGCCAAAGCTTTTTTAGTAACAACAAAAGCGCCCCCTTTACCAGTCAATTTCATTGGCCGAGGCGGGGTTTGCCTGCTTTAGCTCGGAAAGAATTTTACCGTTTTTAACATGAATTACAACATCGGCCATTTTGGCAATGTTTTGGTTGTGGGTTACAATAATAATAGTTTTGCCGTACTGCTTTGCCATTTTTAAAAGCAGCTTTAACACCAGCACGCCGGTTTCAGAGTCTAACGCGCCGGTGGGCTCGTCGCAAAGCAAAATTTTTGGATTTTTTGCCAAAGCCCTGGCAATAGAAACCCGTTGCTGCTCACCGCCCGAAAGCTCGGCGGGGAAGTTTTTTAAATGGTCGGCCAGGCCAACCTCCCGCAGCATTTTGGTGGCCGAAAGGGGATTTTTGCAAATTTCCTTAACCAGGGCAACATTTTCGTGCACGGTTAGGGTGGGTACTAAATTGTAAAACTGAAAAACAAAGCCAACCTTTTCGGCTCGGTATTCGGCCAGCTTGTTTTCGGTTAGGGTGGCAATGTTTTTTCCCTCTACCAAAATTTCACCGCTGGTGGGGCTATCTAACCCGCCAAGCAGGTTTAGCAGGGTGCTTTTGCCTGCGCCGCTGGGGCCAAGTACAACAACAAACTTGCCTTCCTCTAATTTTAAATGAATACCGTCCAGCGCTTTTAAAATGTGGTCGCCGCTTTGGTAAACGCGGGTTACATTTTTAAGTTCAATGAAAGCCATGTACTTTTCTCCTTGCAATTTATTGCGGTGTTTGCGTGTGGGTGTTCGGCTAAAAAACAACGCAGACCGGGCGGCCTGCGTTGTTAAAACTATTTTTTGTGGCAGGAGCCGGCACAAGCGCAATGGGCACAATTTCCGCCGCAGGTAGATCTACCTTGCTTTTTGTTTTTAATTAACTTTACAAGAATGGCAACAACAATGGCCAATAGCAGTAATGAAATTAAAAGGGTGGCTAAATTGTTTTGAATCCACACAAGCATTGTAAAAGACTCCTTTAGATTATTTACGCTTTTATCTTTGCGGTTAGGCGGGTGGCCTCTTTATACGGGCGAACCAGCATATAAATCATAACGGCCAGCACTGCAACCGCAGCAATTAAACCAATTACCTGTACCTTGCCGGTAAATAGCAGGCCAAATTGGTTAATCATTAAGGCAACGCCGTAAGCAAAGCCACACTGGTAAGCAATGGCAAACCAGGTCCACTTGGGGCTGTTCATTTCGCGCTTAATGGCGCCAATTGCGGCAAAACAGGGGGCGCACAAAAGGTTAAAGCAAAGGAAGGAATAACCGCTTATCCCGGTAAATACTTTGGCAAGGGTTTCGTAAACATTGCCGGCAGCACCGTACAAAATGCCCATGGTGCCTACAATGTTTTCCTTAGCTACCAATCCGGTAATGGAGGCAACGGCTGCTTCCCAGGTGCCCCAGCCAAGCGGTTTAAAGATCCAGGCAATGGCACCGCCAATGGCCGCTAAAATAGATTGGTCTAATTCGTCTTCACTCAACATTCTAAAGCCGTTGCTGGTAAAGCCGAAGTAAGAGGTAAACCAAACCAAAGCAGAATGATGGTGCCGGCCTTTTTAATGAACGACCAGCCGCGCTCCCACATAGACCGCAGAACATTGCCAACGGTTGGCAGGTGGTAAGCCGGCAGCTCCATAACAAACGGGGCCGGGTCGCCGGCAAACATTTTGGTTTTTTTCAGCATAATGCCCGAAACAATAATCGAGGCCATGCCAACAAAGTAAGCGGAGGTAGAGATCCACGGGGAACCGCCGAAAATGGCACCGGCAATCATTGCAATAAACGGAACCTTAGCGCCGCAGGGAATAAAGGTGGTGGTCATAATGGTCATGCGGCGGTCGCGTTCATTTTCAATAGTACGGGAGGCCATAATGCCGGGGATTCCGCAACCAGTACCAATTAACATAGGAATAAAAGATTTGCCTGAAAGTCCGAACTTGCGGAAAATACGGTCTAAAACAAAGGCAATACGGGCCATGTAGCCGCAGGCCTCTAAGAAAGCAAGCAGCAAGAACAGTACCAGCATTTGCGGTACAAAGCCTAAAACGGCGCCAACGCCGGCTACAATACCGTCGTTAATTAAGCCCTGCAGCCAATCGGCAGCGCCGGCCTTTTCAAGCCCTTCGCCAACCAAAACCGGAATGCCGGGAACCCAAACACCGTAGTTGGCCGGGTCTACGCCGCCCTCGTACTTTTTGTAAGCGGCAAGCGCGTTGTTCAGCGCAGCCATGTTGCCCTTTTCCTCGGTGGTTTCAAGGGTTTCTTCATCCTCTAAGGTGTAGGTAAATTCGCTTAAATTTGCCTTGGTCTTTACGGCTTCAACCTCGGTAATAGCTTTGGTGTAGTCATAATCCTCTGCTTCCGAATCCAGCGCCTCGGTGGCGGTTTTGGTGTCAACACCCTGCTCGGCAGCTGCGTCTAAAAATCCGCTGATAATGGCGTCGGTGTCGCCGTATTCTTCCTCGGCCGCGGCGGTTTGGGAGGAGCCAATGCCAAACAAATGCCAACCGTCGCCAAACAGGCCGTCGTTGGCCCAGTCGGTTGCGGCCGAACCAACCGTAACCATAGAAATGTAGTAAACCAAGAACATAATTACCGCAAAAATCGGCAGGCCCAACCAGCGGTTGGTAACAATGCGGTCAATTTTGTCGGAGGTGGAAAGCTTACCGGCACTCTTTTTATGATAACATGCTTTAATAATAGATGCAATATAAATGTAGCGCTCGTTGGTAATAATGGATTCGGCGTCGTCGTCCAGCTCTTTTTCGGCTGCGGCAATGTCGGCCTCAATGTGGTCCATAACGCTTTTTTCAATTTTTAAGCCGGAAAGCACTTTGTCATCCCGCTCAAAAATCTTAATGGCGTACCAGCGCTGCTGCTCCTCGGGCATATTGTGCACGGCAGCCTCCTCAATGTGGGCAATGGCGTGTTCTACCACGCCCGAGAAGGTGTGCATCGGCACGGTCTTGCCGTTTTGGGCGGCGTCAATGGCCGCTTCGGCAGCTTCTTTAATTCCGGTGCCCTTTAAGGCCGAAATTTCTACAACCTTGCAGCCTAACTGTGTGGCTAACTCGGCCGTATTAATTTTATCGCCGTTTTTGCGTACCACATCTATCATGTTAATGGCAACCACAACCGGAATACCAAGCTCGGTAAGCTGGGTGGTTAAGTACAGGTTACGCTCTAAGTTTGTACCGTCAATAATGTTTAAAATAGCGTCCGGCCGTTCGCCGATTAAGTAGTTACGGGCAACAACCTCTTCTAAGGTGTAGGGGGAAAGGGAGTAGATGCCGGGCAAGTCAGTAATAATCACACCGTCATGCTTTTTTAGCTTGCCTTCCTTTTTTTCTACCGTAACGCCGGGCCAGTTACCAACAAATTGGTTGGAACCCGTTAAGGCATTAAACAGGGTGGTTTTACCGCAGTTCGGGTTACCCGCAAGGGCAATGCGTAAATTCATGTTTAAATTCCTCTCTTCCTAAAATAATCAGCCAACCTCTACCATGGCGGCATCGGCTTTTCGCAGTGAAAGCTCGTAACCGCGCACGGTCAGCTCAATGGGGTCCCCAAGCGGGGCAACCTTACGAATATAAACCTCAACGCCTTTGGTTAGGCCCATATCCATAATGCGGCGCTTTACGGCGCCCTCACCGTGCAGCTTTACTACGGTAACGGTTTCGCCGATCTTTGCGTCTTTTAAAGTTTTCATGCCATTTTCCTCCTTTATTTACGGGCAAAGCCCGAAAACTTTTATGTACAGGCAACCGCCGGGTGCCGTTATACCATTATTTTGCGTGCCATTTCCTCGCTAATTGCCACGCGGGATTCTTTAACATTTACAATAACATTACCGCCCAGCATACTAACAATGCTTACATTAGAGCCTACTACAAAGCCTAAATCCTCTAAATGCTTTTTAACCTCTGCACTGCCGCCGATTTTTTTAATGGTCATGCTGTCGCCCAAGCTGGCAAACGCTAACGGCATCATATTCAAACATCCTCTTTCATTCAGTTTAATTAGCGCAGGCTAACCAACAGGCTTAAAAATTGTTAGCTTACGCTAACTTTAAACCTGAAAAAACAGTTAGTTTTAGCTAACCGTTGCCCAAAAAAACAATTAGCACCTGCTAACCGCTAATATAATAACTCCATTCGGACAAAAAGTCAACCCCTTTTTAAAAAAAATTTAAGTTTTTTTGCCCTTTTTTCGGCGGAGCAAAGCAAAGGCGCGGGCAGCCCGCCGGGGAACCGAACTGTACGCTAAAGCAGGAAAAACAGGAAAAACAGGTTTAAAATTGCGCCGGCAAAAAATAACCGTATTTTCGGCGCGCTTTTGCAAATTTTAATTTTTGCCGTATTTGGGATATTTTGATTGACAATTTTTGCCCCTTGCGGTATATTTAAAAGTATAAAACCAAAGGGGATGTAGTTTTATGGATATACCGGTTTACTTATTTACCGGTTTTTTAGAATCGGGTAAAACCCGCTTTATTCAAGAAACGCTGGAGGACAAGCGTTTTAATAACGGCGAAAAAACGCTGTTGCTTTTGTGCGAGGAGGGGGTAGAGGAATATGACCCTGCCCGCTTTTTTGGCAAAAATGTTTTTATTGAGCCGGTGCAGGAGGAAAGCGATCTAAGCGAAAAGTTGCTTTTACGCCTGCAAAAGCAGCACAGTGCCGAGCGGGTGCTGGTGGAATATAACGGAATGTGGCAGTTAAAAAGCCTGTTTAACGCGTTGCCCAAAAGCTGGGTAATTGCACAGGAATTTATGTTTGCCGAAACGGCCACCTTTGTAAACTACAATAATAATATGCGCAGCTTGGTGGTAGATAAATTAAACTCTTGCGAGCTGGTTGTTTTTAACCGCTACAGCGAAAAAACCGCTAAGGAGCAGCTACACAAAATTGTGCGCGCGGTGAATACCCGGGCCACCATTGCGTACGAGTACCCGGACGGCAAGGTGGAGTACGACGATATTGAGGACCCGCTGCCGTTTGACCGTGACGCCCAGCGTTTTACCGTGCAGGATAAAGACTACGCCTATTTTTACCGCGACCTTTCGGAGAATTTAGATTTTTACAACGGCAAAACCGTTACCTTTAAAGCGGTTGCGGCCAAAAACCGCAAGCTAAAGGGCAACGAGTTGGTGGTAGGCCGCCATTTAATGACCTGCTGCGTAGAGGATATTACCTTTGCCGGCCTGCTGGCCGAGTGCCCGCCGGAGCTTACCGCCCAAAACCGGGAATGGATTATGCTTACGGCTTTGATAAAGGTTGAATACTGCGAGCTTTACGGGCAGCGCGGGCCGGTTTTGTATGTAGACCGTCTTGCAAAGGCCGACCCGCCGGAGGAAGAGGTTGTTACCTTTTATTAAGCACTTGCTTGGGGCGGTTCAATTTTAAAACAAACAAGGCATAAAAGCGGGTCGCCAACGCCGGCGTTGGCGGCCCAAAGGTTTAAAATTTTACTTGCACCCGCGGCCGCGGCAGTTGGGCAAAACGCCATTAAATTAAAATGGGCAAATATTTTAAACCAATCATTTTTAATCTAATTATTATTTTAAAAGAGGGTGTTTATTTGAAACGAACGGATTATTTAAGCTGGGACGAATATTTTATGGGAATAGCCATGCTTTCGGCCCGCCGCAGTAAAGACCCGGGCACTCAGGTTGGCGCTTGTATTGTAAATCAAGAAAACCGGGTGATGTCGGTAGGGTATAACGGGCTGCCGTTTGGCTGTTCGGACGATGTTTTTCCCTGGAACCGCGAGGGGGAAGCGTTAAACACCAAATACCCGTTTGTGTGCCACGCAGAGTTAAACGCCATTTTAAATTACCGCGGCGGAAACCTTGGCGGCTGCAAAATTTATGTAACGCTTTTTCCTTGTAACGAGTGTGCAAAAGCAATTATTCAAACCGGGATCACAGAAATTATTTACAATGAGGATAAATATGCCAATACCGACGGGGTACGCGCCTCTAAAAAAATGTTTGCGGCGGCCGGGGTGCAATGCCGCAAATATACGCCCGGCGGGCACACCGAAAGCTTTCATTTATAAGCCTAAAGGGGAATTTTATGAAAAAAATTGATTTGAGCGGAAGCTGGCAAGGCGCCTGCCCGCAAAAAAATTTGCACTTTAACGCAACCGTTCCGGGCTGCGCCCACACCGATCTGGCTGCCGCCGGGCTGGTAGAGAAAAATTTTTTTTGGCGGGATAACGCTCTGCAGCTGCGCTGGATAGAGCAAGAGGATTTTACCTACACCAAAACCTTTACGGTAGAAAAGGTTTTGTCGGGCGCCGTGCTGGTGTTTGAATGTTTAGATACCTACGCCGAGGTTTACCTAAACGGTAAGCTGGCCGGCCGGGCCGAGAATATGTTTATTCCACACCGCTTTGAAGTGCAGCAGCTGCTAAAAAGTGGCGAAAACCGGCTGGAGGTTTATTTTCATTCGGCCGTTGAGCGCACCAAAGGCTGTAAGGAGCGCTCGCACGCCTTTACCGGCGAGCGGCTTTACACCCGCCGAATTCAATGCACCTACGGGTGGGATTGGACCGAACGGTTTGTTACCTGCGGTATTAGCGGCCCGTGCTACATAGCGTTTGAGAACGCTCCGGCTGCTCAAAGCGTTTACATTTACACCGCGCAGGTAGATTCCTTTGGCGCCGAAATGGTGTGCGATATTCAGTTTAAAAATTTAACCGAAGGGGTGCTGTACACCCTAACCGTTACCGACCCGGACGAAAAAACCGTTTACCAAAAGCAGCGCTACACCGAGGAGCCGGAGCAGCGGGAGGTTTTTTGCCTGGCCAAGCCACAGCTTTGGGAGCCAAACGGCACCGGCAGCCAGCCGCTTTACCGGCTAACCGTTACGGTAGGGCAAGAAAAGCTTTGTGAGCAGTTTGGCGTGCGTACCGTTCGCATTTTGCAGCTGCCGGACGAAAAAGGCAGCCCGGCCGAGGCGCTTTGCAAAGCCTTGCAGCAAACCGAGAGCGGAAAAGAGGGCGATTTTAACACCGAATTTTCTTGCTTTACGCTGCTTGTAAACGGTAAGCGGGTGTTTTGCAAAGGGGCCGATTGGGCCCCCTGTGAGCCGCTGATTACGCAAATTACCCCGCAAAAAATTACCCGACTGTTAGAGCTTGCCGCTGCGGCCGGGGTAAATATGCTGCGCGTTTGGGGCGGCGGATTTTTTGAAAGCCAACATTTTTATAACGAGTGCGACCGCCTTGGCATTTTAGTAACGCAGGACTTTTTAATGGCCTGCGGCAATTACCCCGAGGACGAGCCTTGGTTTATTGCGCAGCTTACGGCCGAGGCCGAACACGCCGCGCTGTTTTTACGCAATCACCCCTGCCTGGTTTGGTGGACGGGGGATAACGAAAACGCCGTAAACGGGAACGATACCATGCCGGAATACCCGGGTCGAACAGCGGCGTTAAAGGCTATTGCGCCGGTTTTACACCGGCTGGATCCCATGCGCCGGTTTTTGCCCTCCAGCCCTTACGGCGGCAACAGATATTGTTCTAAAACCGCCGGCACTACGCACAACACCAACTTTTTAGGCCCAATTTTTAAAATGATGGAGCAGGGCGATCTGCAGCATTACCGCGAGCTGTACCGGCAGTACACCGCCCGCTTTATTGCCGAGGAACCAACCATGGGCGCTGTTAGTACTCCCTCGCTGCTGCGGATGATGACCGAGCAGGACGCGTTTTTAGAGGAGAAACAGTGGCATTACCACACCCAAAACAACCCCTGCCTGGCGCGCCATTTGTTAGATTACACCTACACCTTTGCCGAACGGCTGTTAGGGGCGTTTAAAAACGGGGAGGATAAATGCTTTAAGCTGCAGTTTTTGCAGTACGAGTGGATTCGCCTTTCGTTTGAGCTGGCCCGGCGAAATTTGTGGTTTTGCAGCGGAATTCTTTATTGGATGCTGGCCGATTGCTGGCCGGCCGCAGCAGGGTGGTCGCTGTTAGATTATTACTGCCTGCCAAAGGCGGCTTATTACAGCTTTAAACGCTGCGCTAAGGCCCTAACCGCCTCTTTTGATGAAAACGGCGGCACGCTGACCCTGTTTTTAACCAACGACGGCGAAAGCGAGCAGCCGGCCGAGGTAACTCTTACGCTGGTAAACCTTAAAAACCAAAAAACGCAGCAGGTGCTTTGCAGCCCGGTTTGCGTTGCGGCGCAAAGTGTGCTGCAGCTGCCGGTAAAGGCAACGGTAGAACCGGGGCAGGTTTTGGTTTGTAATTTGGCTGGCAACGGCAACAGCGACCGCACCTTTTACAAGGCGGGCAATTTGCAAATTCAGCCCACCAACGCCGTGCAAATTACGGCGCAAAGCAGTGGCAGCGTTACCGTTACGGCCAGCGCTTATGTGCACGCGGTGCGGCTGGAGGGCGGTTTTGTATTCTCAGACAACTATTTTTCGCTTTTACCGGGCGAAAGCAAAACAGTAACCCTAAGCGAAGTACCCGAGTTTGCCGCCGAGCCGTTAACGCTTACCGGCTACACCCTTGCATTGTAGCTTCGGGGTGGTAATGCTGCCTTAACGGCTGTGTTTTACAGCTATATTCTTTTAATTTATTGCGGCGCGCCCCTTGTTTTTGGGGGCGGGCTGCTTTAAAATGTCGGTTAATTTTGCGCAAAGCTTTGCAAAATTTCGGTTGGCTTGCCGCCAGAACTTGATATTTTAAATAAGTTGTGTTAAAATAGGAAATACTTTGGCGAAAGCCGCGAACAACCGGCACCGGTTGCCAAAGTGCAGCAAGCAAAGCTGCAAGAATTTTAAAATTAACAAAGCTGTATGGCACTTGACTGCAATTTTTAAAATACCCCCCCGGCAGCGGGCTTACAGCCGGCCAGCCCTTTGGTAAGCCGCACTTTTTTGTGTTTGGAGCAATAAATATGAAAAATAATTTAACCGTTGGCTTGGTGGTAGCAGATGATATCGAATATGCCCCCATAGCCGGCTTAAAAAAATTAGCACTGCAGCCGTCCCCGTTTTGCGGTCGGCCGGGGCACCGTTTTACCTTACAGCAGGGCGAAAAAGCCCTTACGGTTTACAGCGTGCATAGCGGCGTTGGCAAGGTAAATGCCGCTACCGCCGCTGCCCATTTGTTGGAAAAAGGGTGCCGGGTGCTGTTAAATTACGGCCTTTCCGGCGGGGTTGGCAAGCTGCCGCATAACAGCTTTGCGCTCGGCACAGCGTTTATTGAACACGATTTTGACCTTACCTGTTTGGGTCGCCCCCGTGGGCAAAAGCCCGGGCAGCCGTTGTTTAGCACAGCCAGCGAAGCTTTAAACCGCTGTTTTTTGGCGGCAGAGCCGGGACTTTATACCGGCCCAATGGCGTGCGGCGATTGCTTTGTAAGCAACAACAAACTTCGGGATTGGCTGCGAGAGGAACTAAATGTTATTTGCTGCGATATGGAAACCGGGGCCATTGCCGCCGCGGCCAACCTGTACGGGGTGCCCTTTGCAACCCTGCGTCAGGTTTCGGACGATGCGGGCGACAACGCTGTTGCCGATTATTCGGCCCACGCCGAGCCGGAGCAGACTATCTTGTTTGAACTATTTTTTAAGCTTTTAGGTCAGCTTTTTAGTGTGCCAAAGCTTTGGGAGGATGAATGATGGCTACAAAGCACACCGAAAAGGAACAAAGCTTTTTGCAGGCAACGGTTATTTTAGGCATTGCCACCATGTTGGTAAAGGTGCTGGGGGCCATTTTTAAAATACCGTTGCAGCGCCTAATTGGCGATGACGGCATGGGCTTTTATTCTACTGCTTACGATATTTATTTACCAATTTATTCTTTGGCCATGGCGGGGTTCCCGGTGGCTGTTTCCCGAATGGTGGCCGACCAGGTAGGCAAAGAGCGCTACCGCGACGCCCGGCGCACCCTGCGGGTGGTTGCCAAGGTGTTTTTAATTGCCGGCACCATAGGACTGCTGTTAATGTACGGTGCCTCGTTTATTGTTACCGCTGTTACCGGCAATGTGCGGGCAAGGCCCGGCATGTTTGTAATTGCGCCTTCTATTTTCTTTTGCTGCGTTATGTCAATTTATCGCGGCTATTACGAAGGGGTTCGCAATATGTACCCCACGGCGGTCTCCTCGGTTATTGAGGCGGTTTGCAAGCTGGTTTTGGGGTACAGCTTTGCGTTTATTATTGTGAAATCCGCCAGCACCGTAACGCTGGATACATTGTCGTACGCGGTTGCCGGGGCTATGCTGGGTATTACGCTGGGTACGGTTTTGGGCTCTGCTTACCTCATTTGGTGCTACACCAAAAAGGGCGATGGCATTACCAACCAAATGCTGCGGGAATCGCCGGCGCCCATGCCGCAACGCAAAATTTTTAAAATGCTGGTTGCCATTGCCGTGCCGGTAGCGTTAGGCTCACTGGTAACGCAGGTTTCCGGGTTAATAGATGTAGTTATGGTGCAGGGGCAGCTTAAAAGCACGGTAGCCGCACACCCGGAGTCTTTTACCGAAATGTACCAGGCCTATCAGGCCTCCGGCGCCGCCCAAAAATCGGGGTTTGAAATTTGGGTGGCCAACCGCCTGTACGGCTGCTACAAGGGCAGCGCGTACACCATGTTTAATTTTGTGCCAACCATTACCTCGGTGCTGGGCGTTAGCGCCATTCCGGTTCTTACCATGGTTTGGGGGGCAAAAAATTCTGCCGGTATTCGTAAAAATATAGAATCTATTATTAAAATAATTTCTTTAATTGCTTTTCCAATGGGGGCTGGCATGGTGGCCTTGGCGCCGCAAATTATTCAGCTTCTGTTCAAGTCGTCCGAGCCGGTTATAACCGCAAATCTGCTGCGCATTTTAGGCTTGGCTGCCTGCTGTGCGGGGCTTTCTACGCCGCTTACCAATATGCTGCAGGCAATTGGCCGGCAGGGGGTTCCGGTGCGCAACATTGGGGTAGGGGCCATTATTAAAATTTTAAGCAACCTAACCCTGGTGGCCATTCCCTCGATTCATGTAATGGGTGCGGCAATTGGTACGCTGCTTTGCTACATTTACATTGCTGGCGCCAACCTGTTTTGCCTCATTCGCTATTCCGGCACCCGCCCGAATATGAAAGCCGCGGTGCTGCGCCCCTTTATTGCAGCGGCGCTTTGCGGTGTGGCGGCCTTTGCGGTGGCCTTTTTGGGGCAAAAGCTGTTAGGCTCGGCCTCGTTACTTGCCAACGCCGCGGTAACCTGCCTTGGCATTTTGGCGGCCGTTGTGGTTTATTTGCTGGCCGTTGCCGCCTTTAAATGCTTAACCGAGCAGGATATTCGCACCTTAGCAAAGGGTGAAAAGGTTATTGCTGTTTTAAAAAGACTTAAAATCGTAGTATAAAGCCGCTTAAAAACACCGATAATTGTCGAATTTCTCGTTTTTTTTCAAATTTACACTTGATTTTAGGGTAATTTTATGGTAAATTATTAGTATACGGTTGCTCGACCTTGGTTTTTAAAACTTCTGCTTGCCTTTTTGCTTAAAATGCGGTATAATACAAAGGTCGCAGTATTTCGTTTTCAAACAGGTTTTGCCTGTTGAAATAAATAATTTTCTACGGAGGAAAATAAGATGAAAAAAACAGAATTAGTTGCAGCAATTGCAGAAAAGGCAGACATTGCAAAGAAAGACGCCGACAAGGCATTAACCGCTTTTATTGAGACCGTTACCGAAGAGCTGAAAGCCGGCGGCAAGATCCAGTTAGTTGGCTTTGGCACCTTTGAGGTTAAGGAAAGAGCCGCAAGAACCGGCATTAACCCCCAAACCAAAGAGCAGATCAAAATTGCTGCTTGCAAGGCTCCGGTATTTAAGGCCGGCCGTGGCTTTAAGGAAGAAATTCAATAATTTAAAGCTTATATTTGCGCCCTGCCTTTTTTGGCAGGGCTTTTTTATTCAATTCACAAAATTACAATTTTAACGGAGGATCTTATGCGATTAGATAAATATTTAAAGGTTGCCAGAATTATTAAGCGGCGCACCGTAGCCAACGAGGCGTGCGACGCCGGACGGGTACTGGTAAACGGCAAGGCCGCCCGTGCCTCTTACGAGGTAAAACCGCAGGATGTTTTGCAGCTGGAATTTGGCGGGCGCACCTTAAAGCTGCGGGTTTTAGAGGTTAAAGAGGCCGTTCGAAAAGAGGAGGTTGGCACCCTGTACACCCTAATAGATTAGTACCTTTTTACCCTAACCAATTCGTACCCTTTAACTAAATTGATTCGTACACCTTTACCCAAATCAATTCCTTCCCATTTTTTATGAAAAAAAGCTCGGTTTTTATGCTTTTTAGGGCCTGCGGTTGCAATTGGCGGCCGCTGCCGCTATAATACAACTGTAAACTATTTTAGAAAGGGCGTTGTAAATGCTTTACCCTAAGAATAAAGCCAAACAAATTGATTTAAACCTGTTTTTAAATCCAACGGCCGAGTACCGCTGCACCCCCTTTTGGGCTTGGAACTGCGATTTAAAAAAGGATGAACTGTTTTCGGAAATTGACGCCATGGAGCAAATGGGCATGGGCGGGTTTCACATGCACACCCGTGTGGGGATGTCTACAACCTACCTGTCGGATGAATACATGGCCTTTATTAAAGCCTGTACCGAGCGGGCAAAAGAAAAAAATATGCTGGCCTGGCTGTACGATGAGGACAAGTGGCCCTCGGGCTTTGCGGGCGGGTATGTTACCAAAAAGTTAGAAAACCGGCAAAAGTTTTTAATGCTTACCACTACGCCGTACGGGGACGCCGCCGAAGCCGAGGAGCAAATTGACGCTTCGGCCTTAGCCAAACGCGCCAACAACGGCAAGCTGCTTTGCAAGTACGCGGTTGAGCTGGACGACGAAGGCTATTTAAAAAATTACCGGCAGCTGAAAAACGGTGAAACGGCCAAGGGCACGGTTTGGTACGCCTACTTAGAAACGGCCTTGGAGGGACCTTGGTTTAACTACCAAACCTATGTAGATACCCTTTCGAAACCGGCCATTGACGATTTTATTAAAATAACGCACGAGCGGTACAAAGAAACGGTTGGCGAGGAGTTTGGCAAAACTGTTCCCGCTATTTTTACCGATGAACCGCAGGTTACCCGCAAGGTGTTGTTAGACCACGCAAAAGATTTAAATAAAGACATTATTTTACCCTTTACCACCGATTTGGAGGAAAGCTACCGCGCCGCCTACGGCGAAAGCCTTTTAGAAAAGCTGCCGGAGGTTATTTGGAACAAAAAGGGCGTTGCCTCGGTTACCCGTTACCGCTACCACGACCATGTTACCGAGCGGTTTGTGCAAGCCTATTGCGATAATATTGGCCACTGGTGCCAAAAAAACGGCATTGCAATGACAGGGCACATGATGGAGGAGCAAAGCCTTACTTCCCAAACCGGGGCAATTGGCGAGGCCATGCGCGCCTACCGCAATTTTACCATTCCGGGGGTAGATATTCTTTGCAACACCTACGGTGAATTTACCACCGTTAAGCAGGCGGCCAGCGCGGCGCACCAGTATGGCCGCGAGGGGGTAATGAGCGAGCTTTACGGCGTTACAAACTGGGATTTTGATTTTCGCGGGCACAAGCTGCAAGGGGATTGGCAGGCTGCTTTAGGCGTTAGTGTGCGAGTGCCGCATTTGTACTGGGTTTCTATGAACGGGGAGGCAAAAAGAGATTACCCGGCCTCTATTGGTCATCAATCGGCCTGGTATAAAGAATACAGCTACATTGAAAACCACTTTGCCCGGGTGAATACTTTAATGACACGGGGCAACGCTGCCATTAAAATTGCCATGATCCACCCCATAGAGTCTTACTGGCTGTGTTACGGTCCGAACGACCAATCGGGCGGCGTTCGGCAGGAGCTGGATCGCAATTTTAAAGATATTTCAAACTGGATGCTGCACGCCGGGCTGGATTACGATTATATTTGCGAATCGACTCTGCCGGAGCAGTTTAAAAGCAGCCAAACAGGCTTTACGGTTGGCAAAATGTGTTACGATGTTGTAGTGGTGCCGGGCTGCCGCACCCTGCGCGGTACAACCTTAAAGTACCTACAGCAGTTTGCCGAAAAGGGCGGTAAGGTTTTGTTTGCCGGGCATGTGCCGGAGTATATTGACGCAGTTTTAAGCAACGCCGCGCAAAAGCTTGCCGAAAATAACCGTATTGATTTTACCCAAAACGCGGTGGTAGAGGCCTTAGAGCCTTACCGCACCGTAAAAATGCTTAACACCAACGGCGGCCGCACAGACGATTTATTTTACGGCCTGCGCCAGGACGGCGAAAATTACAACCTGTTTGTTTGCCACTGCACGCAAAGCAACCGGCTTTCTATTAAACCTAATAGGGTAAATACCATTGGCGTAAAGGGCACCTTTACCGCAACCGAGTTTAATACCCTAACCGGCAAAACAGCCGAAATTCCGGTGTATTACGAAAACGGATTTACCTGCTTTAAATGGCAGAACAATGTACATTCCTCTTTGTTGGTTCAGCTTTGCCCCGGCAAGGCTAAACCGGTAGCCGAAAATACCGCCGAGTATGAAGAGCAGGGCTATGTAGCCGGGCCGGTAGAGTACACCTTGGCCGAGCCGAATGTTTGCGTGCTGGATATGGCGCGGTGGCGGTTGGATGATGGCGATTGGCAAAAGGCCGAGGAAAGTATTCGCATTGGCGTTATTGCCAAACAGCAGTTAAACCTGCCGGTTGCGGCTTCCTTAGGGGCGCAGCCCTGGGCCACCAAAAAGGTAAAAGAGCAAAACAGCATTACCTTAGCGTACAGCTTTTATTCTGAAATAGAGGTTCAAAATGCTAAATTGGCGTTAGAAGACCTTGATTGCACTGAGGTTTGGTTTAACGGCCAAAAGCTGCCGGCTAAAAAGCAGGGCTATTATGTAGATTTTTCCATTGCCGAAATTATGCTTGGAACGGTGCAAAAAGGGCAAAATACCATTGAGCTGAAAAAGCCGTTTGGCGTTATGACCAACACCGAAAACATTTTTGTTTTAGGCAAATTTGGCGTAAGGGTAACCGGCACGGCAGTTTGCCTGCAAAAGCCGGCCGAAAAGCTTTATTTTGCCGATTTAGCACAGCAAGGTTTGCCGTTTTACGGCGGCGAAATTACCTACCGTCTGCCGCTTAAAACCAACCAAAGCACAGCGCTGGCGCTGGGTACCTACGGTGCTGGCTGCGTAACGGTTACGGCCGGCGGGGTTGAGCAAAATGTTTCGCTTGCGCCCTATGTGGCCAATTTGGGCTATTTAACCCCCGGCCAAAACACGGTAGAAGTTCATGTTTACAATTCTCGCGCAAACACCTTTGGTCAGCTGCATTTAAACAACGGCGACTACACCTGGTTTGGTCCGCCCGCCTGGCGCACCCAGGGTGCCGAGTATTGCCCGGAATACCGCTTAAAGG
>URRK01000009.1 GCA_900550315.1 uncultured Oscillospiraceae bacterium
CAGCGACCGACACGGCGGTCAGCGCCTCCATTTCCACGCCCGTTTCACCCTTGCAGCGAACCTCGGAGAAAATATGCAGCGCAGCTTCTTCCAGCTCGAAATGAATGTCCACGCCGGTGAGCAGGATGTTGCCGGTTTGGGCGTTGGCAAAAACTTCGCCGCGGCAGGTGTAGGTGTAAGCATCTTGAAATCCGCCCGAAAGAATAATAAAAATTGCGGCGCGAAAGCTATCGGACATTTGCCCGTGAAACGGCTTAACAGCCCTCATGCTGCCGCCCCTTTTCCGGGAAGGTAAAAACAAAGGCCGTGTAAGCCAAAATAAAACCAACCGCAAATAAAATAGCTACAAAGTTGTTTTTGCAAAAAAGGCATTTGGCCGCAATACCAAACACAAAGCCGGCGGCAAATGTTCCCGAAAGCAAGCGGTAATTTTTGCGTTTTTCGGCCGGCATTTTAATTAATTGAACCACCAATACAATCATGGCGGCGTCCAACATCACACTCATAAGCACTTCAAATAAAAGCTCCATTTTTAAACCCTACTTTCAACCCTTTAAGTATTGGCTTTCCTTGACTTTTACGGTCGTGTATATTATAATACGGAAAGTTCTATATGTAAAATGTATATTATACATAGTTAATATGTTAAAATAACATGGTTAAGGAGACCAGCTATGAAAAGTCAAGAGAAAAATAAGACTAAACAAGACGAGTAGAATCAAACAGAACATTGTGCTTTAGGAGGGTGAAAATAACGCGAACAAGTTTATGAGCGACATGACCTAAAACACCGAAATGACTGAGACCTTGAGAAAGTTTCAGTTGGTAATAATTGAAAAAGGTATCGTTTATGATGACTTATCCGATGAAAACAAAAAGGAGTATGAAGCCACTTTTGCCCGTGATGGCGAGTTACCCGATAAAATCGGTTCTTCTGCACTTAACGACTGGATTTTCAATGAGGATACCATTAAAGAAGTTCTGAACGTACTGATGACTAACGGAATTAAAATTGATTACGGTCAGAAGATAGGCAAGACTATTATCTTTGCAAAAAATCATCGTCACGCCGAGAAAATTTTCGAAGTGTTCAATAAAGAATATCGGCATCTCAATGGATTTGCAAAGGTGATTGATAACAAGATCAACTATGCTCAGAGTGCAATTGATGAATTTTCTGACCCCAAGAAGCTTCCGCAGATTGCAATCTCGGTTGATATGCTGGATACCGGTATTGATGTGCCCGAATGTTTAAATCTTGTATTCTTTAAAAAGGTTATGAGTAAGGCGAAGTTCTGGCAGATGATAGGGCGCGGAACACGTCTTTGCCCCGGATTAATTAACGGCGAAGATAAGAAAATGTTTTACATCTTTGATTTCTGCGGTAACTTTGAATTTTTCCGTATGGGCGGTAAAGGAAGGTCTGCCAATCAAATTGCTTTGCAAGGTGCCATTTTCAACCTTAAAGCGCAGATGGCCTTTAAGCTTCAAGAATTAGCATATCAAACTGAAGAGTTAATTGCTTTCCGTAAAGAACTTGTGGATGATATGGTACGCAAGGTGAAGGAGCTTAATAAGGAAAATTTCGCTGTTCGTCAACATCTTAAATACGTTGAATTATATGCAAATGTAGACAATTACACCGCCCTATCCTATGAGGATACATTAATTATTGCAGACGAACTTGCACCGCTTATTATTCCTGATGAAGATGATCCTAAAGCCATGCGCTTCGATGCCTTGATGTATGGTATTGAACTTGCATACGATCATAGGACATATTTCCTCAGAAATAACGCTGAACATATATACCCATATTACCGACAATATGCAGCGCTCCGCCGCCGACAAAATCGAACGGGGTTTCGGCAGAAATGAGGGCACTTTGGGTGGGGACGGACAAACACCCGACAGAGCACCGGAAACGCCCGTAAGAGCAAAATTTGAACCGAAGCAGCCGAAAATACGCCGCCCCGGAACGGGGTTTCTGTTTCAAATCAGCCCTAAGAAATGGGAAGGCAGCTATTCGCCGAAATTGCCAAACGGCAAACGCAAAAAGTTTAATATCTACGCCGACACAAGAGAAGAATGCGAAGAAAAGCTCGCGGAAATGATTACAGAGGTCAAGGCGGAAAAAGACAAAATGACAGGGTGACCGAAAAAGTCACCCTGTCAAAATTTGAGATGCAGTAGACAAAGAATAGCGGTTGCCGTAATATGCTATGATAGTTTTAATGGAAAATCACCGAATCCCATGCAACAAGAGATGCCGTTCAATGAGATTTTTTGCATTTCCATGGTAGCAAGTAGAACGCACAGGCAAGTGTGATACATACTGTTGATTTCATAGGTTTTTCCGAGTGATTTGTGCTTGGATTCTTTTTCGATGACAAGAGAGTTTTGAATCAGTTTGTCCAGTGCAGCACGCAAAGTAATATCGTCAAAATTCAGTTTTTCTTGAAGCTCATCGTAGCTAATATCACTCATGGAGATGATAGCCATAGCGGTAAGCAGCGCACTTTTATCTGACAATGCACCGAATATTACAGATGAAAATACTGCAGTTTCCGGTGTAATGTCCTCAAAAAAGCGTCTTGTTATGATAGCTCCGTAGCCTTTTCCGCTGAGAAGCGAGACGCCGTTTTCGTCCGTTATGTGAGTCGGCTCATCGTACATCAGCTCTTTTCCACGCAGGTTTCCATGTGAAATTCCATGATGAGCAGAGGCAAATATTTTGAGCGCTTCTTCATAGGAATCTTTGCTCATCTGCGGAAAGGACGAAACCTTCGTCCGTATTTTATCATAGATGTCATCGTAGGTGTAATCTTTTCCGTAAAATAGGTAGTCCACGCTTACATGAAAATAATTGGCAATCAGCGGCAGTGTCATGGTATCGGGCTGACAGGTATTCGTTTCCCACTTTGATACCGCTTGCGACGATACATTGAGGGCTGTGGCAAGCTGTTCCTGAGTGACTCCTGCTGTCTTTCTCAAATCGGTAATGTTTTTGGATATGTTTATGCTGTTCATATGAATCCTCCGAGTTTATTTCCGTGTGCACATCGGATTGTACTTAAATTATATCACATCTTCAAAACAAATCAACAACGCAAAACGGCAGGTTTGAAACCGTTGGTTGAGTGGAAAACATATTTCCGCTTGTGGGTTTCAAAAGATGCAACAAAACTTGTGCTTTTAAACACTGAAAATTTGCCGATGTGGCGGCGAAACGCCTAAATAAACATAAAAAATGACCGAAAGTGGAGAATAAACTCTGCTTTCGGTCAAAATTTTGGTCCGAGTGACAGGGATCGAACCTGCGGCCTGATGGTCCCAAACCACCCGCGCTCCCAGCTGCGCCACACCCGGATTTATTTAATTTTTTGTGATTTCAGTATCTGTGGGATACTATGTGGTCGTTGCCTTATTGTAACACATTTCAGCGAAAAAATAAAGAGCTGAAACCGCCGTGTGTAAGGCTTTGTTGAGGATTTGCGGAAAAGTCATAAATGCGTCTGCATACGCTCCCAAACCACCCGCGCTCCCAGCTGCGCCACACCCGAAAAAATAGTTGCTTTGCCGCTGAAAGCAGCAGCCCTTACAACGGCTAATATTATATCAAAAACCAACGCCGCTGTCAAGGGCTAAAAACAGGTTTTGTAAACACAGGCAAAATAAATTGCCGAAAGGGGTTGACAGAACCAAAAAACCGTAGTATAATGATAAACTGTCTAATGATGGAGTATTATCCCCATATTGTACCAATATGGCGGGTAGGGTGGCTATTGCTGTTTTTTTTAAGGTCGATTTTATTCGGCTTTGGGTTGGCCGTAGCACAACCGCCGCCGTCATGTAAATATATAAGGAGTGATTAAAGCTTATGGCGCCGAAAAAAGTAATGCTGGGCAAAAATGAGCGTATGAGTTTTTCCAAGATCAATGAGGTTATTAATATGCCGAACCTGATTGAAATTCAAAAAAACTCTTACCAATGGTTTGTAAAAGAGGGGCTCAAGCAGGTTTTTTCGGAAATGTCGTCCATTACCGACTTTTCCGGGAATTTGCAGCTGGATTTTATTGATTACAGGTTAGAGGACACTCCTAAATACAGCGTAACGGAATGTAAAGCACGCGACACTACCTATGCCGCGCCGCTGCGCGTAATTGCACGCCTTTATAATAAAGAAACGGGCGAAATTAAAGAAAACGAAGTTTTTATGTGCGAATTTCCGCTGATGACCGATGCGGGCACCTTTGTAATTAACGGTGCGGAGCGCGCTATTGTTTCGCAGCTGGTGCGTTCGCCCGGCGCCTACTTTGGCGTAGAGGAACGCAACGGTAAGGAGTTTTTTACTTCTACCATTATTCCAAACCGCGGCGCGTGGCTGGAATACGAAACCGATATGCATGATGTTGATGTAATTCATGTTCGGATTGATAAAAACCGCCGTTTTCCGCTGGCAACCTTTATTCGCTCTTTAGGGGCATACACCGATTTTCCACTTTCCACCAATGAGGATATTTTAGCTGTTTTGGGCGAGGACGACCGTCTTTACGCTACGCTGGAAAAAGACCCTTCGGTAAATACTGATTCTGCTTTAATAGAGGTTTACAAAAAGCTGCGCCCCGGCGAGCCCGCCACCATTGAAGGCTCCCGCCAGCATGTACAGCAGCTGTTGTTCGACCCGCGCCGCTACGATATTTCCCGCGTGGGGCGTTACAAGTACAACAAAAAGCTCTCCTTAGCGCCGCGTATTGAGGGCCGCAAGCTGGGCGAGCCGGCCGCCGACCCCCGCACCGGCGAGGTGCTGTTTGAGGCCGGCACGCTGCTCTCTCGCAAAGACGCGCAATTGCTGCAGCAAAAGGGTGTTCGCAGCGTAGTGCTGGATCTAACCGACTTAGAGGGCAACAGCCACACCTTTAAGGTGCTTTCTAACGGCATGGTAAATCTGAAAGACTTTGTTAGCCCCGCCGTTTACGAAAAGGCTTACGCCGAGGGGCTGAACGAGCAGGTTAGCTTTAGCCTGCTTTGTACCCTGTTAGACAGCTGCGAAAATGACGACGATTTGCTGGAGGCGTTGCTGAATAACGCTGACAGCCTTATTCCCAAAAGCATTTGTGTAGACGATATTTTGGCAACCGTAAACTACTTTATGGGTCTACCGCACGATATTGGCTGCACCGACGATATTGACCACTTGGGCAACCGCCGTATTCGCTCGGTTGGTGAGCTGCTGCAAAACCAGTTCCGCATTGGTATTGCCCGTATGGAGCGCAGCATTCGCGAAAAAATGACCATTCAGGCGCAGGAGCCGGATTCGGTAACGCCGCTGACCTTAATTAACGGCCGGCCGGTAAGTGCCGCAATTAAAGAATTCTTTGGTTCTTCGCCGCTTTCCCAGTTTATGGACCAAACCAACCCGCTTTCCGAGCTAACGCACAAGCGCCGTTTGTCGGCCTTGGGTCCGGGCGGTCTTTCGCGCGATCGCGCCAGCTTTGAGGTGCGCGACGTACACTACAGTCACTACGGCCGCATGTGCCCGATTGAAACCCCGGAAGGCCCGAATATTGGCCTGATCTCGTACCTTGCTACTTTTGCAAAAATTAACGAGTACGGGTTTATTGAAGCGCCGTTCCGCAAGGTAGATAAAGCCACCGGCCGCGTACTGGATGAGGTTTATTACCTAACCGCCGATGAAGAGGACGAATACATTGTAGCCCAGGCGAACGAGCCGCTGAATGAGGACGGCACCTTCAAAAACGCCAAGGTCAACGCCCGTTTCCGCGACCGGTTTATGGAAGTGGAGCGTGAGCGCACCGATTTTATGGATGTTTCCCCGAAAATGGTTGTTTCGGTTGCAACGGCAATGATCCCGTTTTTGGAAAACGATGATACCAACCGCGCCCTAATGGGTTCAAATATGCAAAAGCAGGCGGTTCCGCTGCTTAAAACCGAAAATCCGTACGTTGGCACTGGCATGGAGTACAAGGCCGCCATTGACTCGGGTGTTGTAGTGTTGGCCGAGCAGGCCGGCGTTGTAACCCGTGTAAGCGCCGATAAAATTACCATAAAGCAGGATGACGGCATCACCAAAACTTACGAGCTGATTAAGTTTTTACGTTCTAACCACGGCACCTGCATTAACCAGCGCCCCATTGTGGACGAGGGCCAACGCGTTGAAAAAGGCGAAGTGATTGCCGACGGGCCGGCCACCTCTAACGGTGAAATCAGCTTGGGCCGTAACGCTTTAATTGGCTTTATGACCTGGGAGGGCTATAATTACGAGGACGCTGTTTTAATTAACGAGCGCCTGGTTCGGGATGATGTTTACACCTCGATCCACATTGAGGAGTTTGATATTGAAGCGCGCGACACCAAGCTGGGGCCGGAGGAAATTACCCGTGATATTCCCAATGTTGGCGAGGACGCTTTAAAAGACTTGGACGAACGCGGCATTATTCGCATTGGCGCCGAGGTTCGCTCGGGCGACATTTTGGTTGGTAAGGTTACCCCCAAGGGCGAAACGGAGCTGACCGCAGAGGAGCGCTTGCTGCGTGCCATTTTTGGCGAAAAGGCCCGCGAGGTAAGAGATACCTCGCTGCGCGTGCCGCACGGCGAATACGGCACGGTTGTAGATGTTAAAGTATTCTCCCGCGAGAATGCCTCGGAGCTTAGCCCGGGCGTTAATTTGGTAGTTCGCTGCTACATTGCGCAAAAGCGTAAGATTTCGGTGGGCGATAAAATGGCCGGCCGCCACGGTAACAAGGGCGTTGTTTCCCGTATTCTGCCCAGTGAAGATATGCCGTTTTTAAAGGACGGTACCCCGCTGGATATTGTATTAAACCCGCTGGGCGTTCCGTCCCGTATGAATATTGGTCAGGTGTTGGAGGTGCATTTGGGCTACGCCGCCGCCGCTTTGGGCTGGAAGGTTTGCACCCCGGTATTTGACGGCGCGCACGAGTCGGATATTACCGAGTGCTTCCGCCTGGCGAACTGTATTCACGACGAATATGTAGACCGTGCCGATATGCCGCTGGATAGCGGCTACCAGGCCGACCCCGCTAAAATTGACGGCAAATTTACCCTTTACGACGGCCGTACCGGCGAAAAGTTTGATAACCCCGTTACGGTAGGCTATATGTACTACCTAAAGCTGCACCATTTGGTAGACGATAAGATCCACGCCCGTTCTACCGGTCCGTACAGTTTAGTTACGCAGCAGCCGCTTGGCGGTAAAGCCCAGTTTGGCGGCCAGCGCTTCGGCGAAATGGAAGTTTGGGCCTTAGAGGCCTACGGCGCCGCGTACACCCTGCAGGAAATTTTAACCGTTAAGTCGGACGATGTGGTAGGCCGTGTAAAAACCTACGAGGCCATTGTTAAGGGCGAGAATGTTCCCGAACCGGGCGTTCCGGAATCCTTTAAGGTGTTAATTAAAGAACTGCAGTCTTTGGCCTTAGACGTTAAAGTGCTGGACAAGGACGAAAACGAAATTGACCTGAAGCAAACCTTTGAAGAGGACGAAATTGATTTTTCACCCTCGGCCCGCCGGCAGGATAACCATTTTGACGAGCAGGTAGTAGCAGAGGAAAACAGCTTTGACGGTTACGCCCTGCAGGACGAAAACGGTGAGGACATTATTACCGAAGCCGAGGACGACGCCGACGATGTTGTTTTAGATGACGAAGAATTATAATTCAGGAGGAAACCAAACATGGATTGCATAGAATTTGAATCAATTAAAATCGGCCTGGCTTCCCCTGAAAAGATCAGAGAATGGTCTTATGGTGAAGTTACCAAGCCCGAAACCATTAACTATCGCACCCTAAAGCCGGAAACCGGCGGTTTGTTCTGCGAGCGTATTTTTGGCCCGCAGAAGGACTGGGAGTGCCACTGCGGCAAGTACAAGCGTATTCGCTACAAGGGCAAAATTTGCGAGCGCTGCGGCGTTGAGGTTACCCGCTCTAAGGTTCGCCGCGAACGGATGGGTATTATTGAATTAGCCGCCCCTGTTTCACACATTTGGTACTACAAAACAATTCCCTCCCGCTTGGGGTTAACGCTGGATGTTACCCCCCGCGTGTTAGAGCAGGTGCTGTATTTTTCGCAGTACATTGTTATCGACCCGGGCGACACCCCGCTGGAGAAAAAGCAGCTGTTAAGCGAATCGCAGTATAAAGAATACCGCGATAAATACGAGAATGACTTTGAGGCCGGCATGGGCGCCGAGGCCATTCAAAAGCTGTTAAAGGATATTGACCTTGAAAAAACCTGCGCCGAGCTGCGGGAGGAGCTGGAAACCGCCAGCAACCAAAAGGCAGCCCGCATTATTAAACGGTTAGAGGTTTTAGACGCCTTTCGCCTTTCCGGCAACCGTCCGGAGTGGATGGTGCTGAACTGTATTCCGGTTATTCCGCCGGATCTGCGCCCCATGGTGCAGTTAGACGGCGGCCGCTTTGCCACCTCGGATTTAAACGATTTGTACCGCCGGGTAATTAACCGCAACAACCGTTTAAAGCGGCTGTTAGAGCTTTCCGCGCCGGATATTATTGTTCGCAACGAAAAGCGCATGCTGCAGGAGGCGGTTGACGCTTTAATTGACAACGGCCGCCGCGGCAAATCGGTTACCGGGCCAAACAACCGCCCGCTAAAATCGCTTTCCGATATGCTAAAAGGTAAGCAGGGCCGGTTCCGCCAAAACCTGTTAGGTAAGCGTGTAGACTATTCCGGCCGTTCGGTTATTGTTGTTGGGCCGGAGCTGAAAATGCACCAGTGCGGTCTGCCGAAGGAGATGGCGCTGGAGCTGTTTAAGCCGTTTGTAATGAAACGGCTGGTTAAAACCGATATTGTTAACAACATTAAAACCGCCCGTAAAATGGTGGAGCGCGCCGACCCGCAGGTTTGGGACGCTTTAGATGTTGTGATTAAAGAGCACCCCGTGCTGCTGAACCGTGCGCCAACCCTGCACCGTTTGGGCATTCAGGCCTTTGAGCCGGTGCTGGTAGAGGGCCGCGCCTTAAAGCTGCACCCGCTGGTTTGTACCGCTTACAACGCCGACTTTGACGGCGACCAAATGGCGGTTCACGTTCCGCTTTCTGCCGAGGCGCAGGCCGAAGCCCGCTTTTTAATGCTGGCGGCCAACAACCTGTTAAAGCCGTCGGACGGAAAACCGGTTGTTGTACCTACGCAGGATATGGTTTTGGGCTCTTACTACCTTACTATTGTTAAAAATGATGAGGTCGGCGCCCCCATTACCGATGAAAACGGCAACACTGTTTACCGCACCTTCCGCGATAAGGACGAGGCCATTATGGCTTACCAAACCGGGTCATTGGGTCTGCACTCTTTAATTAAAGTGCGCATGACGGGCAAAGACGCTAACGGCGATCCCATTACCCGCATTATTTTAGCTACGGTAGGCTTCCTTATTTTCAACGAGTCTATTCCGCAGGACCTGGGCCGTATTGACCGTACCGTTGCAGGGCAGGAGTTAGAGCTTGAAATCCCGGTTTACAACAAAAACGGCAAGGTAAATAAGGTAGATAAGAAAAGCCTTGGTCGCATTATTGATGATTGTATTCGCGTTCACGGCACCAGCTTAACCTCTTTGGTGTTAGATAAAATTAAGGCAACCGGCTTTAAGTATTCTACCAAGGGCGCTATTACCGTAGCGGTAAACGACGCGGTAATTCCCCCCACCAAGGCCGAAATTATGGCCGGCGCCGAAAGGCAAATTGATGAATGCACCGCTTATTTCAAGCGCGGTTTAATTAGCGATGACGAGCGCAGCCGTAAGGTAATTGAAATTTGGAACAAGGCCACCGAAGAAGTTGCCGACGATTTGAAGGACAACTTAGACGAGTTCAACCCGATCTTTATGATGGCCGATTCCGGCGCCCGTGGCTCCATGAGCCAGATTCGCCAGCTGGCCGGTATGCGTGGACTAATTGCAAACACCGCCGGTAAGGTTATTGAAGTTCCAATTCGTGCAAACTATCGTGAGGGCCTGAATGTATTAGAGTACTTTATTTCCTCCCGCGGTGCTCGTAAGGGCCTGGCCGATACCGCACTGCGTACCGCCGACTCGGGTTATTTAACTCGCCGCTTGGTAGATGTTTCGCAGGATGTTATTATTCGCGAGGACGACTGTGGCGCCGATGTTGGCCTAAAAATTCAGGAAATTAAAGAAGGCAACCATGTGCTGGAGCCAATTGCCGAGCGTTTGACCGGCCGGTATTTGCTGCACGATTTTGTAGATGAAAACGGTAAGGTTTTAGTAAGTAAAGATGAAATGCTGACCGCCACCGAGGCTGAATTAATCGAGTCTAAATTGGCCGAGCGGCCGGAGGAGGAGCGCAGCATTGAAATTCGTTCTATTTTAACCTGTAAATCCGATCACGGCATTTGCCGCCGTTGCTACGGTGTAAACCTTGCAACCGGCACAAAGGTTACAATTGGTGAATCGGTTGGTATTATTGCGGCGCAGTCTATTGGCGAGCCCGGTACCCAGCTTACCATGCGTACCTTCCACACCGGCGGTATTGCCAGCACCGAGGATATTACCCAAGGTTTGCCCCGTGTTGAAGAGTTGTTTGAGGCCCGCAGGCCAAAGCACGCCGGTTTAATTAGCAAATGTGCCGGTACCGTTGCTATTGACGATGAAAAGCGCAACAAGGCCGTTGTTGTTACCGGCATTGACGCCGACGGCAACCCGTACGAGGAGCGCATGAGCATTTCGGCCGGCGCCCACTTAAAGGTTACCGACGGTGATGTGGTAGAAAAGGGTCAAGTGTTAATTGACGGCGCCATTGCCCCGCAGGATATTTTAGAGATCTTAGGGCCGGAGGCTGTTCAAAACTACATTATTGAGCAAATTCAATCTACCTACCGTACGCAGGGTGTTGATATTAACGACAAGCACATTGAAGTTATTATTCGCCAAATGATGCGCAAGGTTATTGTAAACGAGCCGGGCAGCAGCAAGCTGTTACCGCTTTCGCGCATTGAATGCAGCGAGTTTGACAAAGCCTGCCAGGAGATTAAAGACCGTATTGCAGCCGGCGAGACCGATTTGACGCTGCCTACCTGCACCCCGGTTCTGCTGGGTATTACCAAGGCTTCCCTGGCAACCGATTCGTTCCTTTCCGCTGCGTCGTTCCAGGAAACGACCCGCGTATTGACCGAGGCTGCCATTATGGGTAAGAGCGACCCGCTGTTTGGCCTGAAAGAAAATGTTATTATTGGTAAGCTGGTTCCGGCCGGCACCGGTATGAAGCTTTATAACGAAAAGGCCAAGGATGTTATTAACAATTACGAGGCTGCAAAAAAAGCCGCGTGTGAGGCCGAATTGGCCGCCAGCGAGGCCGCCGCTGCCGAGTCGGTAGCCGCTGCCGCAGCCACCGAGAGCGAAGCCGCAGCCGCAGCGCCGGTTGCCGAGGTTGAGCCCGCTGCCGAGCCTGCGCCGGAGGCGCAGCCCGAACAGCCGGAAAGCCAAGAGTAATTTACAATAAGCCTTCGCAGTAAAGCTTAAAATGCGCCCGACTTTTGCTGGGCGCATTTTTTGCACCGCCAAAATTGGCAAAAATTTTTAAGGTTTTATTTTGGCGTTTTGCAATGAGCAGCCTTGCAAGGCGTAGAAAAACCAAAAGAAAGGAATTTTAAAGAATGACCGACCCCGTAATTCAAGAACCAACCGCGCCGCAGGCGGCGGAGCAGCCAAACGCCGCTTCGGCACAACCCCAAACAGTGAACCCGCAGGCGGCAGAGCCACCCCAAGCCGAGTTGGCACAATCTTGGCCGGTAGAGCAGCCCAAAACCGCCCCGGTACAACCGCCGGCGACCGAGCAGGGCCAAGAAATTTCGGCGCAGCTGCAGAAAACCGCAGCGGCCGCACAAGCTTTTCCGCCGCAAGCATCGGCGGATTCGGCAATGCCGAACCGGGGCGGCGAACTGCAGCTCCAAGCCCCCACACCCGGGGCGGTAGCCTTTGCTGCACCGCCGGCCGCCCCGCAAGGCGCCCAAATGCCGGTACCGCGCAAGGGGTTAAGCACCGGGGCAATTGTTGGCATTGTGTTAGGCGCCGTAGCCGTATTTTTGGTGGCAGCTGTTGCGGCCTCGGCCGTTTTTTTGGCAGCGTTTGGCAAGGCCGAGCCTAAGGAATTTGTAAAAGACGGCTTGCACATTACCTTAACCGACGATTTTACCGCTACCGAAATGGAGGGCTTTACCGCATGCTACAGCGCGGATGACGCAGTTGTTTTGGTACTGAAAGAGCCGTTTACATTGGCCGATGGTTTTGAAAATTACACCGTTACCCAGTACGGCGAGTTGGTTATTCAAAAGAGCAATTACAGCAGCCAAACAAAGCTGGAGCAGCAAGACGGCTTAAATTATTTTGAATACCGGTATAAAAACGAGCAGAACCAGCAGGAGTACCATTACATTGCCACCCTGTTTAAAAGTAAAGACGCCTTTTGGTTGGTGCAGTTTGCCGTGCTGCAAGACGATTTTGAGGAGCAGCGGCCGCAGCTCATGCAGTGGGCAAAATCGGTAAGCTTTGAGGAATAAATTTTAAAAATAAGAATAAAAAAACAAGCAGTGCTGCCGCTGCTTGTTTTTTGCTGCCCTGCCGACTTTTTGGTGCAGGGCGCTTGCCCTTGGCAAAATAAAACGCTTTAGATTTTAGAAAGCTTTATGCTTTGGTTTAACTGCCGGTAGGTTTTTACAATAATAATGCCCGAAATAATGGCGGTTAAAAGGTCGGATACCGGCATAGAATACAGCACGCCGTTTAGCCCCAAAAACTTGGGCAGCAGCAATGCAAAACCTACGCCAAACACAATTTCACGAACCATGGAAAGCAGCGTAGAAGCCGCCGCCTTGCCCATTGCCTGCATAAAAATAAAGGTTGCTTTGTTTAGGCAGGCCAAAACAATTAGGCAAAAGTAAACCCTAAAAGATAATATGGCAAAATCAGTGTAATAAACACTCTCGTTTGCGGCGCCAAAAATTTTTATTAAGGCTTTGGGAAAAGCCTCTGCAATAACAAGCGCTACGGCGCCCACGCAGGTCTCGGCGCAAAGCAGCCTTGTAAACAGCTCTTTAACCCGGCTAAATTGCCCGGCCCCTATGTTGAACCCAACTAGGGGAATACACCCGGCCGCCATGCCAATGACAACCGAGAGGACTATTTGAAAAAACTTCATTACAATGCCAACAACCGCCATTGGAATTTGGGTGTATTGCGGCTGGCCAAAAATTTCGTCTAAGGCGCTGTATTGGCGAATCATGTTGTTAATAGCCATCATGGCCGCAACAAGCGAAATTTGCGCCAAAAAGCTGCAAAGCCCCAGCGAAAGCGTTCGGGCAATTATTTTAAAATTTGGTTTAAAATCTAACCCCTTGGGTTTAATTATTTTGGCGTGGACTAAGTACCAGCCGGCCAGCACAGCCGTAATAATTTGTCCAATTACGGTGGCAACGGCGGCACCCATCATTCCCCAGTGAAAGCCAAAAATAAAAATAGGGTCTAAAATAATGTTGGCGGCGGTGCCGGCAAGGGTAGAAAGCATGGCAAATTTCGGGCTGCCATCGGCCCGAATAATGGGGTTTAGCGCCTGCCCAAAAATATAAAACGGTACGCCAAGGGTAATCCAAAAAAAGTATTCCTTAGAAAGGGCAAAGGTCTCGGCGTTAACTTTTCCGCCAAACGCCGTTAAAATCGGCTCGGCAAAAATTAGGTAAACAGCGGTTAAAGTAATGCCGGCAACCAGGCAGAGGATTACCGAATTGCCAACGCTGCGGGTCGCGTTTTTGCTGTTTTGTTCCCCCAGCGAAAGGCTTACAAAAGCGCAGCAGCCGTCGCCTAACATTACCGCAAGTCCCAGCGCAATAACCGTAAGCGGAAAAACAACTGTGTTGGCGGCATTGCCGTAAGAGCCAAGGTAGCTGGCATTCGCAATAAAAATTTGGTCTACAATGTTGTACAGCGCCCCGACCAGTAAAGAGATGACGCAGGGCACAGCGTAGCTTCTCATAAGCTTTGCCACCCCTTGGGTAGCAAGGCTTTGTTGATTTTTGTTCATTTAATTTTCCTCCTAAAAACGCAAAAAATGCGTAAGCCCAAAAACTGGACTTACGCATTTTTTGCTACTCGTTAAAAGTATTATAGCACAAAAATTTCAGCTTTTCAAATGTTTTTTGCGCAGCTTAAAAAATTTAACAGCCAATAAATTTAAAAGCTAAAATTGCGGTAGCTTAAAAATTTTGGCTGTGCCGTGCAAAAAGGGGGTAACCGCAGCACCCGGCACCAAAGCTGAGCCTAATTGGCGCAGCCAAAAGGGCAAAAGGGAGCCTTTTTTGGCGCAAGGTTTTTTAAACGCCGCTAAAGTAAAAGGCCTTTGGGGTCAGCCACTGTTCTAAAGGCTCGGCAAGGTCTTCGCAAAGGGCTTTTAGGGCACCTTGCAGGCGCCACTCAAGGTAAACAGCGGCGGCCAGCGGTAGGGGCTCTGCCGCGTTAAATTCGGGCAGCAGTCCGGTTAAAAACTGTTGGGTTTTTTGCAGGTTTTTGGTAAGTGCTTTTAAGGTTAGCGGGCTTTGCTGTGCCGGGTTTAGCAGCGCGGCGCCGTTTAGTGCATTGGGCGGGGAAATCGCGCAGGGTACTAGCGGCGTTCCGCAGTGCTGCAGCAGGGCGCGGTTTAAATTGGCTGGCGGTACCCCTAAAAAATAAAGGCGGCGAACCTTTGACGCTAACTGTAGTAAGGGCTCTTTTAAAAGGGGGAAGCCTTGCGGAATATAAACCTCCCGGTTTTTTAGGCTTGGGCTTTTTAAAAGGGTGGCCAAAAAAGCCTGCTGCAAAAAGGGCAAAACAGGGTAAACCCCCGGCAGGTTGCCGTAGGGGCTGCCGGCCGGCGGCACAAAATAATTCAGGTGTTTTAGGGCAGCGGCGTTTTTGCGCTGCTGCCGCTTTTTTTGCGTTGGGTTTAGCAGCAAAACTTGCAAATTGCCGTAGGGCGTTTGCCAGGCCTGCAGCTGTGGCTGCCGGGTGCGAGCGTTGCTTAGTAATATTACAGTAAAAATTTTCATCACCGTTTTATTGTATGTCCCACTTAAAAAATTCATGCCTGTTTGGTAAAAAATAAAGGGTTTTGTTTCTGCCGCCAAAGCTTGGCGCATATATTGCAAAGAGGTGATGAAAATGATTTTACTGAATAAAGGGGATAGCGGCAGCTATGTTTTTATGCTGCAGCTGGCGCTTGCCCGTGCGGGGGAAGCCCCTGGAGAAATGGATGGTATTTTTGGCGAGCGAACCTTGCAGGCAACCCAAAGCTTTCAACAAAAGCAAAACTTGGTGCCCGACGGTATTGTTGGCCGAAAAACCTTTGCGGCGCTGCGCCCTTACCTGGTTGGGTACACCACCTACCAGGTTCAGCCGGGAAACACGGTTTTTGCCCTGGCCCAGCGATTTGGCAGCAGTGTTGCACTAATAGAAAACGCCAACCCCAAGCTGCGGCAGGCCGATTTAATGGTAGGGGATACCATTTATATTCCTTACAATTTTGAGCTGGTGCCAACCAATGTGGCGTACAATTCGCTGCTGTGCGAGCTAATTTGCGAGGGGCTGGCGGTGCGGTACCCGTTTATAGGCTTGCAAACGGTTGGCAAAAGCAAAAATAACCGACCGCTGGTGGTGCTAAAGCTGGGGCACGGTAAGCGGGAGCTGTTTTTTAACGCAGCCCACCACGCCAACGAGTGGATTACCACCCCAATGGTGCTGCGCTTTACCGAGCAGTATGCCAACGCGGTGGTAGACGCTGTTAAAATTGGTGACGCCTTTGCCGAGTATTTGTTTGATACGGTAACGCTTTATGTGATGCCAATGGTTGATCCGGACGGGGTAGATTTAGTAACCGGCGCGCTGCTGAAAGACAGCGCAGCCTACAAAACGGCCGTTGGCTACGCCGGGAACTACCCGCAGATTCCCTTTCCCTCGGGGTGGAAGGCCAACCTTGCCGGGGTAGATTTAAACTTAAATTACCCCGCCATGTGGGAGCGGGCGCGGGAGCTTAAATTTGCAGCCGGCTACCAAAAGCCCGGCCCGCGGGACTATGTTGGCCCAAAACCGCTTAGCGAACCGGAATCTACCGCCGTTTTTAACTTTACGCAAAGCCGCAGCTTTGCGGCGGTACTGGCTTTTCACACCCAAGGGGAGGTTATTTACCAGGGCTTTGAGCGTTATCTGCCGCCCGGTTCGGCCGCTTTGGCGGCAAGGCTTGCAAGGGCCAGCGGTTACGCGGTTGAAAACGCCCCGGCCTATTCCGGCTACGCCGGATATAAGGATTGGTTTATTCTATCCTACAACCTGCCCGGCTACACGGTAGAGGTTGGGCAAGGGGTAAACCCCCTGCCAATAAGCTCATTTAACCGGTTTTACCCGCCGGCCGCCGCTTTAATGGCAGCTGCGCTGCAGGGAATATCGGCCGGGGAAGAAACGCCGGAAAGCACGGAATAACCGAAATTTTAGGGCGAAAACAGCAACTGGATTAAACCGATTTTCAAGTAATATTTGTGTCGGTTTCGGTGCCGATTTGGGCTAAAAATAAAGCGCTTTTTCAGGCGAAAATAGATGAATATTTTTAACAAAATAAGTTTTGCACCCATTTTTTAAAAGCAAAAGAATTGAAATTTTTTTGGAATTATTTGGGCTTTATTGGTAAGGCACTATTGTTAAAATAGGAAAAAATTTTGCCCCAAACAGCAAAAATTCTATTTTTAGCATAAAATTATTTTTAAAAAGTGGTTCTTAAAAAATGTTTGTACAAATAGTAATCAAACCTATCAACAGGGTTATCAACCGTTTTTCGCTTAAAAATGGTGAAAAATAGGGTGTTTTTGCTTTTAAATGTTAACAACTCGGTGGATAAGTTGAATACTTTTGGGTTTTTGCCCTTTTGAATTACCAAAAGCAGGAAAAAATTCAATACAAAAAGTATAGCTCTTGTTTTTCGTGCAAATTTGCGCCGCAATTTGCATATAATTACACCGTAGTGCCCTCGCAGTTTTAAAAAGTGCGGGTTAAAAATTAAAGGGGGTTTGTGTACCATGTGTGGTATTGCAGGGGAAATTGATTTTAAAGATTCGGTAGAGTTGGCCGACTACCATGAAAAAATGCTGCTTTCCATGAAGCGGCGCGGGCCGGACGGCCACGGCATTTACCGGGCGCAAAACGCGGTGCTGCTACATACCCGTTTAGCGGTAATTGATGTTGAAAACGGCAAGCAGCCCATGACGGTCACCCGCGGCAACCAAAGCTTTACGGTTTGCTACAACGGGGAGTTGTACAACACGGCGCAGCTAAGGGTAGAATTAATTGCCGCCGGCATGAGCTTTAAAACCAACAGCGACACCGAGGTGGTTTTAAAGGCGTATATGCACTACGGGGAAAGCTGTGTGCAGCACTTTAACGGTATTTTTGCCTTTGCTATTTACGAAAGCCACAACCGCCGCTTATTTATTGCGCGTGATAAAATGGGCGTAAAGCCGTTTTTTTACACGCTGCAGGGCGGCCGATTTATTTTTGCCAGCGAGCTAAAAACCGTTTTGCTGCACCCGGCGGTTCCCCACGAAATTGACGAAATTGGCATTGGCGAGCTGCTGTTAATTGGCCCGGGGCGAACCCCTGGCTGCGGCGTTTTTAAAAATGTTTTTGAGCTAAAGCCCGGCGAGTGCGGCGTTTTTAACGAAACGGGGCTGCATTTGCGGCAGTATTTTGAATTTGTTGATCGCGAGAACACCCAGCCGGAGCAGGAGGTGATTGAGCGGGTGCGCGCCCTGGTGCAGGACGCCATTGAGCGCCAGCTGGTAAGCGATGTACCCATTGGTACTTTTTTGTCCGGCGGGTTGGATTCCAGCCTGATCTCCAGCATAGCGGCGCAGTATATGCGGCAGCGGGGCAAGCAGCTTACTACCTTTTCGGTAACCTACAAAAATAACGAAAAATATTTTAAAAAAAGCAAATTTCAACCAAACAGTGATGATAGCTACATTAAAATTATGGCCGATTATTTGCAGAGCAACCACATTAGCGTAACGGTAGATACCGACGAGGTGGTAGAAGCGTTGTACCGTGCGGTAGACGCGCGCGACCTGCCCGGCATGGCCGATGTAGACTCCTCGCTTTTGCTGTTTTGTAAAGAAATTAAAAACCATGTAACCGTTGCCCTTTCGGGCGAGTGTGCCGACGAAATTTTTGGGGGTTACCCCTGGTTTCGGGATCCGCAGGTGCGGGAACGGTACGGTTTTCCGTGGGCGCAATCTACCGCCTACCGGGCCGAATTTATTCACCCGCAGTGGCAAAGCCGCCTAAATGCGCAGGAATTTGTAAACAGCCGCTACGAGCAGACCTTAAAAAATACCCCCTGCCGGCAAGGGCTAAGCCCGCTGGAAAACCGTATGCGACAAATGGTTTACCTAAACGCCAAGTGGTTTATGCAAACCCTGTTGGACCGCAAAGACCGCATGAGTATGTACAGCGGGTTAGAGGTTCGGGTGCCGTTTTGCGATTACCGCATTGCCGAGTATTTGTACAGTGTTCCGTGGCAGCTAAAAGATTATAACGGCCGGGAAAAGGGGCTGCTACGGCAGGCTATGCAGGGCTGGCTGCCAAGCGAAGTGCTTTGGCGCAAAAAAAGCCCTTACCCCAAAACGCACAACCCGGCGTATTTTGAGGCGGTT
>URRK01000010.1 GCA_900550315.1 uncultured Oscillospiraceae bacterium
TGGATACGATTACATTGCCGTCTTCAACAACAACACTTACTAAATTTTCATCAACCGGCTGTGCGAGTTCACCTTTAGGGCCTTTAACGAAAACGACCCCGTTTTCAAACTTAACCTCTACGCCGCCGTTAAAAAAGAAGGTTACATGTGCATATTTTTCGGTTTCGGCAATTCGCAGCTGGGTCTTTCCGTTTTTGGCTAAATACTCGCCCAGTGTGTTGTGCAGCGACTGCGGTTTAAACGCCACCTCAACATTCGGCATTTCGGCATCGTACTGCGTCATGCAAACAAAGGTAACGGTAACCCCGCCGTTTCGGCGATGAAACCCGGTAAATTCGCGGTCTACCAGTGTGCGGGTAATTTCACGCGCACGGTCCGGTCTAAAGTTGTAAAAAACAACGCTGTCGCCGGTTTTAATGGTTTCGCCGCCCGCAATAACGGTTGGCAAAACAAATTCGTCAGTTAAATGCTTGCCATCGGCGTCAATCGTTTCGTACGAGGCTTTAACGGCCGCAACCGGGTCGATTGCTTGCTCACCCTCGCCGTAGCACATGGCGGCATAGGCTTTGCTTACGCGCTCCCAACGGTTGTCACGGTCCATGGCGTAAAATCGGCCCATAACCGTTGCAATTTTACCAACGCCAATTTCGGCCATTTTTTGCTGCAGTTCGGCAATAAAATCCGCACCGGAGGCCGGGGGAACATCCCGCCCGTCTAAAAAGCAGTGCACATAAACCTTTTCCAGCCCGCTGCGCCGTGCCAGCTCTAATAAAGCGTACAGGTGAGTGTTGTGGCTGTGTACGCCGCCGCTGGAAAGTAGACCCATTAAGTGCAAAGCCGAGCCGTTTTGGCAGCAGTTCTCAATAGCCTTGTTAAAGGCCGGGTTTTGGTAAAAGTCGCCGTCGCTAACCGATTTGGTAATGCGGGTAAGCTCCTGGTAAACAATGCGGCCGGCACCAATGTTGGTGTGCCCAACCTCACTGTTTCCCATTTGCCCGTCCGGCAATCCAACATCCATGCCGGAGGCGCCAATTTTGGTGGTAGGGCAGGTGGTAAAAATACGGTCTAAATTAGGGGTATTGGCTGCAGCAATAGCATTTCCCTTTTTTTCGGGGTTTATGCCAAAGCCGTCCATAATGGTTAAAACAACCGGTTTTTTCAATTTCATTTCCTCCCGCTAAACGCTAAAAAATTACTTGCTTGCAGCTTTAACAATAACCGAAAAATCCTGCGCTTTTAACGAGGCACCGCCAATTAAACCGCCGTCTACATTCTCTTTGCTTAAAAGCTCGTCGGCATTTTTGGCGTTCATAGAGCCGCCGTACTGTACGGTTAAGGCCTCGGCAGCTTCGGCACCGTAAAGGTCGGCAACAGTTTTACGAATAAGGGCACAAACCTCCTCGGCCTGGTCGGCGGTGGCGGTTTTGCCGGTGCCAATGGCCCAAACCGGCTCGTAAGCAATCACAATGTTTTTCAGTTGCTCGGCGGTAACGCCGTTTAAGGCAATTTTGGTTTGCATGGCAACCAGCTCGGCGGTAATGCCCTGCTCGCGCTGCTCTAACATTTCGCCAACGCAAACAATAGCCTTTAAGCCTTGCTTTAAGGCGGCTAAGGTGCGCAGGTTAACGGTAACATCAGTTTCGCCAAAGTACTGCCTGCGCTCCGAGTGGCCAATAATTACATACTCTACGCCCATCTCTTTCAGCATTACGGCCGAAACCTCGCCGGTGTAAGCGCCCGACTCTTTAAAATGGCAATTTTCGGCGCCAATAGCAATGTTAGAGCCCTTGGCAGCCTCTAAAGCGGGATACAGGTCTACAAACGGAACACAAAGTACAACCTTGCAGTCGGCTCCGGCAACCAGGGGCTTCATCTCGTTAATTAAGGCGGTGGTTCCGGTAGGGGTCATGTTCATTTTCCAGTTGCCGGCAATAATGGCGGCGCGTTTAGCTTTGTTCATTTTAAATATCCTCCAAACAGTTAGCCCGGCAGGGGTACCCTGCCAGGCATTTTTAAAAGCTTATTAATCTTTGTTGTTCAGTGCGGCAATGCCGGGCAGCTCTTTGCCCTCTAAATACTCTAAAGAGGCGCCGCCACCGGTAGAAATGTGCGACATTTTATCGGCAAAGCCTAATTTTTGAACGGCTGCGGCCGAATCGCCGCCGCCAATAATAGAAATTGCGCCGGAGTTGGCAACCGCAGTGGCAACGGCAATGGTGCCGCTGGCAAAATTATCCCATTCCGAAACGCCCATCGGGCCGTTCCAAATAACGGTGCCGGCACCTTTTAAGGCGTCTGCAAACAGCTGCTCGGTTTTCGGGCCAATATCTAAGCCCATCCAGCCGTCCGGAATTTCATCTGACGGGCAAATTTTGCTTTCGGTGTCAGGCTTGTATTCTTTACCAATGCGGTTATCTATAGGAATTAAGAATTTAACGCCTTTATCCTTGGCTTTTTGCATCATCTGGCTGGCCAACTCAACATTTTCAGCGTCCAGCAAAGAATCGCCAATTTGGTGACCCAAAGCCTTCATAAAGGTGTAGGCCATGCCGCCGCCTACAATTAAGGTATCTACCTTGTCAATTAAATTGGTAATCACGCCAATTTTGTCGGCAACCTTGGCGCCGCCTAAAATAGCAACCAATGGGCGCTTTGGGTTTTCCAGCGCTCCACCAATAAATTTAATTTCTTTTTGAATTAAATAGCCGCAAACAGCCGGAATATAATCGGCAACGCCGGTGGTGGAGGAGTGTGCGCGGTGGGCTGAGCCAAAGGCGTCGTTTACAAAAACATCGGCCAGGGCGGCAAATTTTTTAGAAAGCTCGGGGTCGTTTTTGGTTTCGCCCTTTTCAAAGCGAACATTCTCCAGCAGCAAAACCTCGCCCTCTTTTAAACCGGCAGCCATGGTAACGGCGCTTTCGCCTACAACATCGGCAGCCATTTTAACCGGCAGACCTAAAAGCTCGCTTAAACGGGCGGCAACCGGTTTTAGAGAAAACTCGGGTACAACCTCGCCCTTCGGGCGCCCTAAGTGGGAGCAAAGAATAACCTTTGCGTGGTGGTCCAGCAAATACTGAATGGTGGGTAGGGAGGCAACAATACGCTTGTCGCTGGTAATTTGACCGTCTTTCAGCGGAACATTAAAATCGCAACGGACTAAAACCTTTTTGCCGGATACATCAATATCCTCAATTGTTTTTTTGTTTAAAGCTGCCATATTAAAAGACATCCTCTCTTATAAAATACATTGTTAAAACTTCCACAAAGCATTGTACCAAATTTTTACCGATTTTTCAATAGTATTTGCAAAAAATTAAAAAAATTGGTGTTGCTTTGCTTTGGCTTACAATTGTTTTACTAAAACAGTTTTAAAATATGGTTATTGCAGCACAATAACTTTTTGTGGGCAGGCGGCAACGCAATTGCCGCAGGCGATGCATTTTTCGGGGTCAATACGGGCTAAAAAGTGCTGCACGGTAACGGCCCCGGCGGGGCATTTTTTAGCGCAAAGACCGCAGCCAATGCAGCTAACGGCGCAGCCCTTTTTGGCAGCCGGCCCCTTTTGCGTATTGCCGCAAACAACGCGGGCGTGTTTTTTGCCGGCAGGGTGCAGGCTAAGAATCCCGCGAGGACAGACAGCCACACACCTGCCGCAGCCAACGCAATTTTCGCTTAAAACGCTAACCAGCCCGTTTTGCACCTGTAAGCCGTTAAACTCGCAGGCGGTAACGCAATCGCCAAGGCCTAAGCAGCTGTTTTGGCAAAGCTTTTGCCCGCCCAATGCCGCAGCTGCCGCGCAGGAGGCAAGGCCGGTGTAATTTGCGCGCGGCACCGCTTTTTTGTTGCAGCCGCCGCAGCCGGCAAAGGCAACCTTTGGGGTGGTATCTACCGCAACACCCAGTATTTCCGAAAGGGCTGCTGCGGTCTGCGCGCCACCCGGCGCGCAAAGCCCCGGTTCGGCGTTGCCCTGCTCTACGGCTTCGGCGTAGGCGTCACATCCCGCAAACCCGCAGGAGCCGCAATTGGCCCCCGGCAGCGCGGCGCGAATTTTTTCTAATTTTTCGTTAGATTTATTTGTTTGGCACAGCTTTGAAACCACGCAAAGCAAAATGCCGCCAAGCAGGCCAATAGAGCCAATAATCAGCCCGGCCCAAAGAATATTCGTCATAATTTACCCCCTTAAGCCATGCCGGCAAACCCAAGAAAGGAAAGTGCAACAATAGAGGCGGCAATTAGGGTAATTGGCAGCCCTTTTAAAAATTCGGGAATGTTGCATTTTTCAAGCTTGGAGCGTACCCCGGCAAACAGCAGCATGGCCAGTAAAAAGCCCAGCCCGCTGCCCAGCGCGTTAAACAGTGCCGCGGCAAAAACCTTACCGTTGCGGTAACCGCCCAGCGCGTAGGCGTAGGCCGTTAGCTTTTCGTTGGTAAAGGTTAGCAGGGTAATGGCCAGCACAGCACAGTTGGTGGTAATTAGCGGCAGGTAAATGCCCAGCGCCTTGTATAGCGGCGGCATGAATTTTTTCATTACGGTCTCCAGCAATTGCACCAGCGCCGCAATAACTAAAATAAAGGCAATGGTTTGCAAATACTCTAACCCCAGGGGGATGAGCAAAAATACATAAATGGGGTAGGTCACTGCGGTAGAAAGCAGCATTACCAAAATAACTGCCGCGCCCATTGCCACGGCAGTATTCAGTTTTTTAGAAACGCCTAAAAACGGGCAAATGCCGTAAAATTTAGAAAGCACCATGTTGTCGGTCAGCAGCCCGGCAAGCAGCACGCTTACAATAACGCTGCCAAAAGAAAGGTCTGTCATTCTCCGGCACCCCCTTTGTTTTTGCCTTTTTCAGTGGCCTCGGCGCTTTGCGATTCGGGCGCCGGCGTCGCGTTTTTGGGCTTTTTAGGATTCTTTTCCGGCTCGGCCGGAACCTCTTTTAAAGGCTTTGCAGCCTTGGCCGTTTCGGCTTTTTCGGCAGCTTCGGCGTTCTTGGCGGCTTTAGTTTCCTCAACAGTTTTGGCTTTCTCAGCGGCTTTGGCAGTTTTAGTTTGCTTTACGCCCTTGGCAGATTGAACGGTTTCAGCAGTTTTTGTTGAAACAGCTTTGGCCTCCCCGGTAATTTCAGCCATTTCGGCAGCTTCGGCAACTTGTGCCGCTAAGGGGCAGCCGGCGCAACCGCCCTGGCAGCCGGTAGCCGTTACCGGCTTTTTGCCGGCGCGTTTGGCCAGCGCGTTAGAGACCGCTACCAAAACGCCAAACACAAAGAACCCGCCGGGGGGTAAGATCATAACCAGCATGGGGTCGATAAATTTTGCGGTAATAGGCAGACCAAAAAAACTGCCGGCGCCCAACAATTCGCGAATGGCACCCATGACGGTTAGGGTGGCGGTAAAGCCAAGACCCATGCCAAGGCCATCTAAAATAGAGGGCAGCACCGGATTTTTAGAGGCAAACATTTCGGCTCGGGCCAAAATAATGCAGTTTACTACAATCAGCGGTAAAAAAATACCTAAGGCCTTGTCAATTGCCGGTAAATAAGCCTTCATAAGCATTTGCACAATGGTTACAAAGCCGGCAATAATGGTAATAAAAGCCGGAATACGAACCTTATCGGGAATGATTTTGCGCAGCAGCGAAACTGCCGCGCCGGAGCAAACCAGCACAAAGGTTGCCGCCAGGCCCATGCCAATGCCGTTTATGGCCGAGGTTGTTACCGCAAGGGTAGGGCAGGTGCCCAGCACTAAGCGCAGCACGGGATTTTCTTTTATTAAGCCCTTAGAAAAAACAGGAAACAAATTGCCGTTTTTCTTACTCATGCTGTGCGCCCCCTTTCACGGTTTTAAACAGCTCAAAGGCTGTGTTTACATTTTCGGTTACGGCGGTGGAGGTAATGGTAGCTCCGGTAACGGCGTTAATTTCATTCTCGCCGGCGCCGGATTTTACCACCAAAAGCTTGCCCGATTTATTTTTAAACTGTTGGCGAAATTCCTCCTTGCCGGCGTTTTGGCCAAGGCCGGGGGTCTCGCCCGAAACATCCGAAACCTCTATACCGGTTACGGCCCCGTTGGGTGTTAGACCAATAACGGTTTCTACGGCGCCGCCGTACCCGTTGTGGCTAACCGTAAAGGCGTAGCCAATAATCTCGCTGCCGTTTTTGGCAACGGTGTATTCGTACTCGGTGCCGTTCAGCGTTGTTTTTTTAGTTTCGTAGCTTTGTGCCGGCAGCACCTTGGCAACCGCTTGCTGCTGCGCCCCGGCTGCCCGCTCGCTTATTTTTTGCGCGGTAAGCAGGTTGGTTCCGCCCAGCAGCAGCGCCATAATGCCGGAAATGGCCAGTAAAATAAAGGCGGGAGCCAGCATTTTTAAGGTTTTACGCATGGGCTTTTTCCTCCCATCCAAACGGTTTTTTAGCCCCTAACCGGTTTAGGTGCGGGGTTAAAATGTTCATGAGTAAAATCGAGAAGGAAACCCCCTCCGGCATATTGCCAAAGTGGCGAATAGACATGGTAATTACGCCGCAGCCAACCCCAAAAATAATTTTGCCTAAAAGGGTGTTGGGGGTGGTAGCGTAGTCGGTTGCCATGTAAATTGCGCCCAGCATTAACCCGCCCGAAAACAGCGCGGCAACAGGGTCTTGCCCCAACAGCAGCGCCATTGCGGCAGCCGTGGCAAAGTAGGCAAGCGGCGTAGCGGGGGAGATTACCCGGCGGCAAACAAGGTACAGCCCGCCCATAAGCAGGCACAAAGCCGAGGTCTCGCCAATGCAGCCGGCGTAGTTGCCCAAAAACAGGGTTTGGTTAGGCACGTTGCCGCCCGCTAAGGGCGTTGCGGCCGAAACAGTATCGGTAAACGGGTAGCAAAAGCGCGTCATGTAGCTGGGAAAAGAAACCATTAAAACAATGCGCGCCGTAAGCGCGGGGTTGGCAAAATTTTGCCCCAACCCGCCAAACATCTGCTTTACAATAACAATGGCAATTACGCTGCCTAAGGCCGCCATCCAAAGCGGCAGGGTGCCGGGCAAATTCAAGCTTAAAATCAGCCCGGTTAAAACGGCGCTTAAATCTTTAACCGGCTGGGGCTTTTTTAAAATAAGGCACCACAAATATTCGGCAATTACAGCCGAGGCCACGCAAACGGCAACAATTAGCGCGGCGTGAAAACCAAACAGGTAAATTCCGCAAATGGTTGCCGGAATTAAAGCTATAATAACATCCAGCATAACGCCGGTGGTAGAATCCGGGTGGTGCAAGTGCGGGGAGGAGGAAAGGTTTAAAAGCTTCATTTTTTCGCCGCCTTTTTTAAAATATTTTTTGCCAGCCGCATAGACTGCACCAGCGGCCGATGTGCCGGGCACATATAAGCGCAGCAGCCGCACTCCATGCAGTAGTTTACATTTTGCTGTTGCAGCAGGGTTTCATCCGGCGGTATAACGGCGGCGTCTACCTTGGCGGGCGTTAGCCGCATAGGACAGACGCGAGCGCACCGACCGCAGCGAATACAGGCGGTTGGCTCGGCCGTTTGGGCCGCTTTGCCGCAAAAGGCCAAAACAGCGTTGTTTTGCTTGGTAAGCGGCTGTTCGGGGTTGGCTAACGCAATGCCCATCATGGGGCCGCCCAGCAGTACCTTTTGCGCGTCCTGCGCGTTGCAAAATTCCAGCACCTTGCAAACCGGGGTGCCAATTGGCACAAACAGGTTTTTGCGCTCGGCTACGGCGTTGCCGTCTACCGTAATGCGTTTTTGGGTCAGCGGCATACCGGTTTTTAAATAAATGCTTAAAATTACAATGCTGGTAACATTCATTACCAGGCAGCCAACATCGGCCGGCAGCTTGCCGGCGGGCAGCTTGCGCCCGGTGGCCGAATAAATAAGTACCTTTTCGGCCCCTTGCGGGTAACGGGCCGGCAGCTTCATAAGCTTTACGCGGTTTTCGGCGTCGGCCTTGTCGGCCGCTATTTCGTAAAGCTTTTGAATAGCGGCGGGCTTGTTGTTTTCTACCGCAATAATAACCTGCTCAATGTTCAGCAGCTTTTGAATTAGGTAAATGCCCGAAAGCAGTTCGGCTCCATCCTCCATGCAGGCGCGGTAGTCCGAGGTAATAAAGGGCTCGCACTCGGCGCCGTTTACAATTAAAGTATCAATTTTTTTGCCGGGCGCTAATTTAATGTGGGTGGGAAAACCGGCGCCCCCAAGGCCAACCAGCCCGCAATCTCGCGCGGCGGAGGCCAGCTGCTCGGCGTTTGTTACGGTTACCGGCTTTAGGGCCGGGTCCGGGGTCTGGTTGCCGTCGGCCAAAATTACAACGGCCTGGCACTCGCTGCCGTTTGGCAGGCTAATGAGTTTAATCTCGCTTACCGTGCCCGAAACCGAGGAATGAATCGGCGCGCTGACAAAGGCGTCACTGTCGCCAATTTTGGTGCCAACAAAAACCGGGTCGCCCTTTTTAACCAAAGGGGTGCAGGGGGCGCCAATGTGCTGTACCATGGGAATAATTACTTGCTCCGGCACCGGCAGCCGGCCCGTTTCAATTTCGGCGGCAGCCTTTAGGTGCGGCAGCCGTACCCCGCCGTGAATACGGGCGCGCGGCCTTAAAATTTCCTGTTTATTCATGCCCTCACTCCTGAAGATTTTTTAATGCGTTTTTAATATCGGCTAAAATATCATCAACATCCTCCAGCCCTACCGAAAAGCGGATCATGCCCGGGTTAATGCCGGCGGCAATTAGCTGTTCGTCGGTTAGCTGGCGGTGGGTGGCGCTGGCCGGGTGCAGCACGCAGGTGCGAATATCGGCCACATGCACCTCGTTGGTTGCAAGCTTTAAACCGTCCATGAATTTTACTGCGTTTTGTCGGCCGCCCTTAATGGTGAGCGAAATAACACCGGCGCAGCCGTTTTTTAAATATTTTTGGGCTAAGGCGTGGTATTTATCCTCCGGCAGGCCGGGGTACTCTACCGTCTCAAAATAGCCGCAGTTTTTAAAATATTCGGCAACCTTTAGGGCGTTTTCGCAGTACCGCTTCATTCTAAGCGGCAGGGTTTCTAACCCAAGGTTCAGTAAAAAAGAGGAATGCGCTGCCGGGTAGCAGCCAAAATCGCGCATTAATTGCATGCGGGCCTTTGCAATGTAGGCCGCCTTGCCAAAATCACGGGTGTAAACAACGCCGTGGTAAGATTCATCGGGTGTGCAAAATTCGGGAAATTTGCCGTTTTCCCAGTTAAAATTGCCGCCGTCTACAATAACGCCGCCTACCTGCAGCGCGTGGCCGTCCATGTATTTTGAGGTGGAATGAATCACAATGTCGGCCCCAAAATCAATGGGCTTGCAAAGCGCCGGGGTGGGGAAGGTGTTGTCTACAATCAGCGGCAGACCGTGGCGGTGCGCCAGGTCGGCAATGCGCTCAATATCCAGCACGGTTAAAGCCGGGTTGGCCAGCGTTTCCCCAAAAACGGCACGGGTGTTTGGTTTGATTAACGCTTCAATTTCGCTGCTTTCGGCGTCCGGCTGAAAAAAGATGCACTCAATGCCAAAGCGCTTTAGGGTTACGGCAAACAGGTTTAAAGTGCCGCCGTAAACCGTGCTGCTGCACAAAAAGCTTTCCCCCGCCGAGCAAAGGTTTAAAACGCTAAGCAGCGAGGCCGCCTGCCCCGAGGAGGTACACATGGCGCCTACGCCGTGCTCCAGCGCCGCAATTTTTTGCTCTACGGCGTCGGTCGTGGGGTTAGAAAAGCGGGAGTACATGTGTGCGGTAGGCATGTCAAACAGCTCGCCAATGCGCTCGGTAGAGTCAAAGGCGTAGGTGGTGCTTTGTACAATAGGCATTACGCACGGCTCCCCGTTTTTTGGGGTGTAGCCGGCGTGCAGGCAGGCGGTTAAATCTTTCATTTTTGCAGCTTCCTTTCAGCGGTTTGATTTAGGCGGCAAAATTTGCTCGGCCGCCCAAAAATAAGTGTTGCGCCAGGCGCAAATATACCCTTTTATTATACCGATTTTTAAAGCGTTTGTCAAACCTTTTAGGCCGGGCGGGCAGCAGGAAAAACAATTTGGCCAAAACTTTAAACCATTGCTGTTTTTGCCTGTTGTTTTTTTGTAAGGAGCCGGCCTTAAAAACGGCCTTTAAGCCCGGCAATTTTGCGGTAGGACAGCGGCTTTTCTAAAAACAACAGCGGCACGCGCCCTTACCGGTACGCTGCCGCCGTGATTGTGCATATTAATTTGTATAAAAATCTGTACAAAGCCGCTGTTTAAACGCTTTTGTAGTTTTTTAAAAGCTCCTTAGCGGCGGTGGTAACGGCCGCTGCAAGGCTTGCCGGCTGCAGCACGGTAATGCCGCTGCCAAATTGTAAGATCCAGCCGGTCAGCCCCTCGCTCAGCCGGGCCTTAGCAGTAAAAATAAAGCTTTCTTCACTGCATTTTTGAATGTAAAGGTCCTCCCCAAAGCGGTCTAAAATTTGCTCTAACAGCTCTGCCTTACACTGTAGCTTTACGGTTGCGGGCTCACCCCCGAACATGTTAAAGGTTTTTGCGGCGTAGTCGGCAATGTCAAAGGTGGTGGTGTATTCGCTTACTTCACTAAACGGGCGCGCCGGCTCGGTTAACGGTGTAACGCCTACAATGCGGTCTAACCGCAGGTGCATTAGGTTGTTGTACTTTTGGTAATTGCAAACCAGGTAATAGTGGTCGTTTGCCCAAAGCATGGCGTAGGGGCTAACGGTTAGCTCCCGGGTTGTTTTTTGGGGGCTGGTGCCGTTTTGCAGCAGGTGTCGCTGGTACCCTAAGGTTACCTTAACCTTTTGGCGAATGGCCTGCCGCAACGCGTCAATATTATAATAAATTTGCTCGTTTGCCGTTTTGTCTTTGCTAAAAAAGCAAAACCGGGTTTTTAGCTCGTCTGCTTTAAAATTGTTTAACAGGGCGCTAAGCTTTTGGGTCAGCTCCCGCGTTTTTTTGCGGGTAATAAAATCGGCCGAAAGCACCGCGTCGGCCAGCAGACCCACCTCGGCCGTTTCAAATAAGCGCGAAGCCAAAAAGTAGCCGGTAGGGCGGGCGTGGCTGTAAATAATGTCGTACCCCTCTTTTTCCAGCGCTGCAAGGTCGGCGTAAATAGTTTTGCGGTCGCACGCTACGCCCTGGCGCAAAAGCTCGGCGGCCAACTGCGTGGCGTTTAAAGGGTGTTCCTCGTCGGTTTGGCGCTGTAAAATGTGTAAAAGCTTTATCACGCGGGTTCGTTGGTCCCTTTTTTTCAAGTAAGCCCCTCTTTTCCTTTTTTCTGTTGTGCCGTGGTTAAACTTCCCAGCTCCTCGGCGGTGGTAAGGGTGTTTAACACCTTTAGCAGCGTGTTGGTAGAAATGCTGCCGGGCAACCCCAGCGCCGCTAAAACCTGTTGGCGCAGCGCCTTGCTGCCGGGGCAGCCCGCCAGGCCAAGCTGCATTAAAACGGCCGGCGTAATGGCGTTTTTACCTTGGGCCTTGGGGCTGCAAACAAACCGCTTTAAAGCTGCAGTTAAAACCTCGTCCGGCGTACCCTCAACCCCTAAAAGCCCCTCGGCCGAGGGGGCGGTTTTTCGCCGTTCCTTGCCCTTGGTTGGCGGCACAAATACATGGTAGATCGGGCAGCCGCAAAGCAGTGTTTTTAAAAAGTTTCGAATTTGGTTGCCGGCGCTGTCGCTGTCGGTTAAAATAATGGCGCCCTTGTTTGCGGCAAGCCTTTTTATTTGCGCCTGCGTTTCTTTATTTTTAAAAATGTTAAAGCCGTTTGTTTTAATTAAAACGGCGTCGGTAATATTCGCCAGCTTAATTAGGTCGTACTTGCCCTCTACAATAATGGGCATTTCAATGTGCAGCATTAGCGGGAACCCCTGCTCAGCAGCATTAGCCGGGTTATTAGGTATTCTAACTGCGTGGTGCCGCTGCCGGTGCTAAGCTTAGATTCGGCTTTTACAATTTTGTCGCTTTCCAGCAGCTGCTGCAGTATTTTAGAAAGCGCGGCGTCGGGCAGCTTTGCCGCGTCGCGCATGGCATTTTTTAAAACAAAAGCGCGGTTTGGCGGGTAGCCCAGCTCTTTTGCGGCGCGGTCGGCCGAAAGGCCCGCTTTGGCGGCGGCCTTGGCTTTAAAAAGGTCGGTGTAGTAGCCGGTAAGGTTGGCTAAAATTTCAATATTACTTAAGCCAGATTGCTTTAGCTCCTGCAGTAGGCAAATGGCTTTATCGCCCCGGCCGGCGGCAATGTGCTTGGCTAAATCGTAAATCGAAGCGTCTACCGTTTTGGGGCAAACAGCTTGCACGGTCTGCTTGGTAATTTCTCCCGACTGCACAAAGGCGCAAAGTTTTTCTAATTCGTTTATTAAAATATTTAAATCGTTCGAGCAGGTTTCAATTAAAAAAACGGCAACCTCCGGCCGCATGGAGCAGCCTCGCCGCGCGGCCCCCTCGCACAGCATTTTGGTAAGCTGGGCGCCCGTTTTGTGGTTTAACTGGCAAACGGCGCCCCCGGTTTGCTCTACTAAAGCAATCAGCTTTTTGCAGCGGTCCGACTTTTTAGGGTTCAGCGGCGTGGCCTCAAAGCTTAGCAGCAGGGTGTTTTGCGCCGGTGCCTCGAGAAGAGAAAACCGTCAAAAAGCTATCTTTACATAAATTCTTTTATGGGGCAGCCTTCAAAATTAAAATCGGTTGCCTGTACGCACAGGCGCTCCCCGGTAAATGAAAGCTGGTTTAACGCGGCAAAAATGTCGTTCACGCCGGCCGAATCCGGCAGCTCAACCAGGTTTAAATCGCGGTTTTCGCCCACAATTTTTTGCACCAAAAGGCTGCTGTAATGCTTTACCAAATACGGGTCGTCCCCAAACAGCAGGTAAACGCTTTTGGGGCTTTCTTTTTGCAGGCTGTTTTTCAGCTCGGTTTCACTCCACATAATGTTTCCTCCATTTAACGGTTTGGGTGGCGTTGGTGTTGTACACAATGTTTTTCATTCCGGCCGAGCGGGCAAAGGTTTCAATAGCCGGTTTTTGCGCCGCCGCGCAGGATACTAAAATTTTTTCAAACTCGGCGGAGTTTAGGCTTGGCGGCAAAGCGGCGTAACAAACTAAAATTTTGTGTTTGCCGGTGGCGTGCCGGGTAAGGGAGTACAGCGCCGAAGGGTTGGTTAAAACAATAACCGAGCAGCTTTTAAGGTTGACCACCGCGCCGGCCGAGGCTACGCAAGCGGCGTTGAGCGCCGTGCCATATTCGTAAAACGCGGTTTGGTTGTAGGCAACCAGCTTTGCCGTGCTTTGGCGGCGCAGCTCGGTTACCTCGCTTAAAAGGGCGCCGCTTTTTGGGTAAAGCACAGCGCTTACCTTGTTGCCCTGCACTAAGGCGGTTGTGCCAATTGCAACGCTGCGGCTAAGCTCGGGCAGCAGCAAAACCGAGGCCGAATTGCGCCCGGTTTTTAGCAGGGCGCTTTGCAGGGTGTTGCAGTTTTGGCTGCTGTCGCCCGCGCCAACCAAAACGGTTTGGCCCGGCGTTGTAATAACGGCCGAAAACCCGTATCCCAGTTTTACCGCCTGCACGGTTAGCACAGGGCGGCAATAAATTAAATAGCCGCAGCTAAGGGCGGTGCTAAGCCCAAAAATGCCCGCAAGGGCGGCCGCCAAAAAGCGCAGCCGCTGCCTTTGCAGGTGGGTAAAAATAATTAGGCAAACAAACGCGGCCGTTACCAAAAAATAAGGCAGCAGCTGTTCTAAGGTCGTATCAAAAATAATCCCCTCCGGCTCCGCTAATCGGCGAATTACCGTGGTAATGTACTGTATGGGCTTTTCGCAGCAAAAAACCAACAGCTTTTTTAGGGGGTTAAAAACGGGCGGTAAAAACAAAACGGGCACGGTAACCAGTAATAAGCAAAGGGTAATGGTGGTGGGGTAACCAATTAACAGATTGGTTATCGGCGCAATTAACGAAATGTAGCCAAACACCAATACCGCAATGGGAAAGGTAAAGTATTCGGCCGTTAGGGTTTGGGCAACGGCAAGCAGCACGGCCCGAACGGGCTTTTTGCAGTGTCCGCGAAAAGGCAGTAAAAATACCCGCATTACATAAGGGCAGCCAAACAGCAGCCCAAAGGTAGCAAAAAACGAGAGCATTGCCGCTACATTAAAGCTTAAATAGGGGTTTAAAAAGCAGCAAACCGCCGCGGCAAAGCCTAAAGAATTCAGCGGCTCCGGTTTTAAGCGCAAAACGCGGCCTAAGGCAATAACGGCGTAGGTAAGGCCGGCCCGCATAATAGAGGGGGAAAACCCGCAGACCGCGCAAAAAGCAAAAACAATAAAAAGCTGCAGCAGGCCGCAGTGCCGTTTGGAAAGGCGCAATAGCCGAAAAACAAAATCAAAGGCCTGAAAAATAATGCCTAAATGCAGGCCCGAAACTACCAACACATGGCTTACGCCGGTTACCCGCGCGCAGGCCAAAAAACGGGCGTCTAAGGCTTGCCTGTTCCCTAAAAGCAGAGCGCTGGAAAAATCGGCCGCTTCTTTTGAAAAATAGCGGTAAAAGGCCTTGGTAACTGTTTGCCGAAAGCTGTAAAACACTGCGTAAAACGGGCGGTTTTGCCCCAGCTTATTTACGCTGCCCTGAACCCAGGCCGAAGCGTAAATTTTATTGGAATACAGGCTGTTTTTATTTTCGTCTAAGGTGTAGAATTTTACCGGAATTTTAATTTGGTCAAAAACCTGCAGGCTGGTTTTGGTGCTGTCTACCACCTGTATTTTAAGCTGCCGCGGAAAGTCGGTAATTTTTTGCTGCCCCGGAGCGGCGTTTAAAAGCAGTTGCTCGGCCCTTAGCGTGTAGGTAAAAATGTCGCCGTGGTCCTCGGGGTAATCTACAATGGTTCCAATAACGGTGGCGGTGCGTGTTTGCAGCTGCAAAGCGGGCCGCACATTTTTTAAAAAGTTAAAATACCCGGTAAAGCAAAACGCCGCAACCAGCAAAAGGCAAATCCCAAGCCGCAGCCCGGCCGAACGCTTTACCATTAGCAAAATAAAGGCCGCAAGGGCCAAAACGCCGCCTAAAATTAAACAAAAACAGGGTGGTAATAGGGTCAAGGCGGCGGAACACAGCAAAATTGCCGCGCCGGAATAAAAGAAAACCCTGACCATAATAATCAACCTGCTTTAAAGAAAGTGTTAAAATTTTTGTTTGCTTTAGGGGCGGGTAGCGCCCGTTTTAGCGCAAAAGGCTTGCCGGCTGCCAAAGACAGCAAAAAACCGCTGTTTTTGGCAGCTAATTTATACCGGCCGCTGAACCTATAAATTGAACTTATAAGCCAACCAATAAGCTGTTGAACCAATAAAATATAAAGCAAAAATAAAGCGTTTTTTAGCGGGCAGCTTAAACGGTAAAAAGTCGAATCAGCCCGGGGGCCAGGCAAGGTTGCGCCGTGCCAACAGGTGAAAGTGCAGGTGGCCAACGGTCTGGCCGCCGTCCTCCCCACAATTGGTAACAACCCGAAAACCTTTTTCAAGGTTTTGCTCGGCGGCAATTTTTGCAATGGCCTCAAACACCTTGGCAACAACGGCGCTGTTTTGACCGTTAATTTCGGCCGCGCTTGCAAGGTGCTGTTTTGGAATTACAATTACATGAAAAGGGGCTTGCGGGTCAATATCCTCAAAGGCGTAAACGGCTTCGTCCTCGTACACCTTTTTGCTGGGAATTTCGCCCGCCACTATTTTGCAAAACAAACAATCCACTCGGTGTTCATTCCTTTCTGTTCGGTTAGCTTTGCCGCTTTACGCAAGCTGCTCTACCAAATTTTTGGCAGCGGCAACTGCCTCGGCGGCCTTGTTAAGGTCTTTGCCGCCGGCCATGGCAAAATCGGGCCGGCCACCGCCGTTACCGCCGGCAATTTTGGCAACCTCGCGCACTAGGTTACCGGCGTGGCAACCGTTTTGCACGGCACTTTTGCCGCAGCCGCAAACAAAGGTCAATTTTTCGCCGCTCAGGGCCGCTAAAACAATCACAGCGTTGGGCTCGGCGCTTTTTAGCTGCTCGCAAACGGTGCGGGCGGCGGCCGCGTCGGTGTTTTGCAGCACCTCGGCAATAAGGGTACAGTTTTTCAGCTGCGTGCCCTTTTGCAGTAAAGCGTCGGTCTTGCCGGCTGCCAGCTTGCCCTCTAAGCTTTCAATTAATTTATCCTTTTGTTTTAGCTCGGCGGCAACGGCGGCTGCCTTGGCGGCCAGCTCGTGCACATTGCCAATTTTAAGTGCTGCGGCGGTTTCGGTCAGCTGAGATTTATAATCCTCTAACAAAAGCAAAACATTTTCGCCGGTTACGGCTTCAATGCGGCGTACGCCAGCCGCAACCGAGCTTTCGGTAACAATTTTAAATAAGCCAATTTGCGCGGTGTTTTCAACATGGGTGCCGCCGCAAAATTCAATAGAATAATCCTTGGCCGAAACCACCCGTACAACATCGCCGTATTTTTCGCCAAACAGGGCCATGGCGCCAAGCTTTTTGGCCTCCTCTATTGGCATTTCGGTGGAAAGCACCGGCACGGCGGCCAAAACGGCACGGTTTACTTCCGCTTCTACGGCGGTAAGCTCGGCCGGCGTTAGGGCGGCAAAATGGGTAAAGTCAAAACGAACGGCCTTTTCGTTCACCAGCTGGCCGGCCTGCTCTACATGGTCGCCCAACACCTTGCGCAAAGCGGCTTGCAGCAGGTGCGCCGCCGTGTGGTTGCGGCGAATGGCCATACGGCGGGTATTATTAATTTCGGCAGTAACGGCGTCGCCCACCGTTACCATGCCGGTTTTAACGGTGCCGGCGTGTAAAAACAGGCCGTTGCCGTTTTTGGTGGTGTTTTTAACTTCAAATTCAAAATCCGGGGCGGTAATTAAGCCGGTGTCCCCACCCTGGCCGCCGCTCTCGGCGTAAAACGGGGTGGCGTCCAGCACTAAAACGGCGTCCTCCCCCGCAAGGGCGGTTTGGGCACGCTCGCCGTTTTTAACAATGGCCTGCAGTGTGGCCGCAGCGGTGCTTTGGGTGTAGCCGGTAAAGCTGGTGGCTAAAAGGCCGTCTAAAACCGAATCGTCGCCCTTCCAGGCGTTGGTATCGGCCGCTTTGCGGGCGGCGCGGGCACGCTGCTTTTGCTCATCCATTAAGCGTTTAAAGCCTTCCTCATCTACCGCAATGCCTTTTTCGGCCAAAATGTCCCGCGTTAGGTCTAACGGGAACCCGTAGGTGTCGTTCAGCTTAAAGGCGTCCTCCCCCGAAAGGGTCTTAATGCCCGAATGGATCATGCTGTTCAGCAGATTTAAACCCTGGTCAATGGTTTTAGAGAAGCTTTCCTCCTCAAATCCTACCACCTTTTTAATTAAAGCCTTTTTGGTTTTCAGTTCGGGGTAGGCGTCGCCGCTTTCCTGCACAACGGTGTCTACCAGCTCGGTTAAAAACGGGCGCTCAATGCCAAGCAGGCGGCCGTGGCGGGCAGCCCGGCGCAGCAGCCGGCGCAGCACGTAACCGCGCCCCTCGTTCGAGGGCATTACCCCGTCGGAGATCATAAAGCAGGCCGAACGGATATGGTCGGTAATGACGCGCATGGAAACATCGTTTTGCGCGTTGGTTTTGTAGGCAATGCCGCAAATTTTGGCAAGGTGTTTAATAATGTTTTGAATGGTGTCAACCTCAAAAAGGTTATCTACCCCCTGCGAAATGCAGGCCAGCCGTTCTAACCCCATGCCGGTGTCAATGTTCGGGTGGTCCAGCCGGCTGTAATGGCCTTTGCCGTCCGAGTCAAACTGGGTAAAAACAAGGTTCCAAAATTCAA
>URRK01000011.1 GCA_900550315.1 uncultured Oscillospiraceae bacterium
TTTCCGGTTGCCCCACAGGGGCGAGGAAATGGCACATTTCTTATTTTTGCCATGCTTTTGCATGGCAAAAATAACGGTCACACAATCCTGACGGACTGTGTGACCGTATTTATATCAGTTGTTTTGCCTACGCTACTGCGTCAACTTCTTATTGGCGCTGTTCTTTAATAGCAGCCTGTGCGGCTGCCAAGCGGGCAATCGGCACGCGGAACGGCGAGCAGGATACATAATCCAAACCGATCTTGTGGCAGAACTCAACAGAGGACGGGTCGCCGCCGTGCTCACCGCAAATACCGCAGTGCATGGTGGGACGAACGCCTTTGCCCAGTTCAACAGCCATTTTCATCAGCTTGCCAACGCCAACCTGGTCTAACTTCGCAAACGGATCGTTCTCGTAGATCTTATTGTCGTAGTAAGAATTTAAGAACTTACCAGCATCGTCACGGCTAAAGCCAAAGGTCATTTGGGTTAAGTCGTTGGTGCCGAAGCAGAAGAACTCAGCCTCTTTGGCAATTTCGTCGGCGGTTAAAGCAGCGCGCGGAATTTCGATCATGGTGCCAACCTCATATTTCAGGTCAATACCGGCGGCCTCAATTTCGGCGTTAGCGGTTGCTACAACAGTGTTTTTAACAAATTTTAGCTCTTTAACTTCGCCAACCAACGGAATCATAATTTCGGGAACAAGGTTCCAATCCGGATGGGCCTTTTTAACATTAATGGCAGCGCGAATAATGGCCTTCGTTTGCATTTTTGCAATTTCGGGGTAGGTTACGGTCAAGCGGCAGCCACGGTGACCCATCATGGGGTTGAACTCGTGTAAAGAGGCAATAATGTTTTTAATTTGCTGAACGGTTTTGCCCTGAGCCTTGGCTAAAGCTTCAATGTCGGCTTCCTCGGTGGGAACAAACTCGTGCAGCGGAGGATCTAAGAACCGGATGGTTACCGGGCAGCCCTCTAAGGCCTCGTAAAGCTTTTCAAAGTCACCCTGCTGATATGGCATGATCTTATCTAACGCGGCCTCGCGCTCCTCAACGGTGTCGGCACAAATCATCTCGCGGAATGCGGCAATTCTGTCGGCCTCGAAGAACATGTGCTCGGTGCGGCAAAGGCCAATGCCCTCGGCGCCCAGCTCGCGGGCTTTTTTCGCATCGGCCGGGGTATCGGCATTGGTGCGAACCTTTAAGGTGCGGTATTTGTCGGCCCAGGCCATAATGCGGCCGAATTCGCCGGCAATTTCAGCGTCTACGGTAGGAATAATGCCGTCGTAAATGTTACCGGTAGAACCGTCAATCGAAATGAAGTCGCCCTCATGGTAGGTTTTGCCGGCCAGTTCAAACTGCTTGTTTTCTTCGTCCATTTTAATGTCGCCGCAGCCGGAAACACAGCAGGTGCCCATGCCGCGGGCAACAACGGCCGCATGAGAGGTCATACCGCCGCGAACGGTTAAAATACCCTGCGAGGCTTTCATACCGGTAATATCCTCCGGAGAGGTTTCTAACCGAACTAAAACAACCTTTTCGCCCTTGGCGTTCCAAGCCTCGGCGTCATCGGCGGTAAATACAATTTTGCCGCAGGCAGCGCCCGGGGAAGCACCTAAGCCCTTACCGGCCGGAACGGCAGCTTTTAAGGCTTTGGCATCAAACTGCGGGTGCAGTAAGGTATCTAAGTTGCGGGGGTCAATCATGGCAACGGCCTCTTTTTCAGAGATCATGCCTTCATCTACTAAGTCACAGGCAATTTTTAAAGCAGCCTGGGCAGTTCTTTTACCGTTACGGGTCTGCAGCATAAACAGCTTGCCGTGCTCAACGGTAAACTCCATGTCCTGCATATCTCTGTAATGGTTCTCTAAGGTTTGGCAAACCTCGGTAAACTGCTTAAAGGCCTCGGGGAACTTTTGCTCCATTTCGGCAATCTTCATAGGAGTACGAACGCCGGCTACAACGTCTTCGCCCTGGGCGTTGGTTAAGAACTCACCGAACAGGCCCTTAGCGCCGGTGGCCGGGTCACGCGTGAAGGCAACGCCGGTACCGCAATCGTCACCCATGTTACCAAAGGCCATGGACTGTACGTTAACGGCAGTACCCCAGGAGTAGGGAATGTCGTTATCGCGGCGGTAAACATTGGCGCGGGGGTTGTCCCAAGAACGGAAAACGGCTTTAATAGCGCCCATTAACTGCTCTTTCGGGTCGGTCGGGAAGTCGGAGCCGATCTTGCTCTTGTATTCCTCTTTAAACTGGCGGGCCAGCTCTTTTAGGTCGTCAGCGTCCAGCTCAACATCCTGCGTAACGCCTTTTTTGGCTTTCATTTCGTCAATTAACTGCTCAAAGTATTTTTTACCAACCTCCATAACAACATCGGAGTACATTTGGATAAATCTTCTGTAGCAGTCCCAAGCCCAACGGGGGTTGTTAGATTTTTTGGCAATAACATCTACAACTTCCTCGTTCAAGCCAAGGTTTAAGATGGTGTCCATCATGCCGGGCATGGAAGCGCGGGCACCGGAACGAACGGAAACAAGAAGCGGATTTTCTAAATCGCCGAACTTTTTGCCGGTGATGTTTTCCATCTTCTCAATGTATTCCATGATTTGGGCCTGAATATCGTCGTTGATCTTTTGGCCGTCCTCGTAATACTGGGTGCAGGCTTCGGTAGAAATGGTAAAGCCCTGCGGAACCGGCAGGCCCAGGCCTGTCATTTCGGCAAGGTTGGCACCTTTACCGCCGAGCAGCTCACGCATGGAAGCGTTGCCCTCTGAGAACAAATAAACATACTTGTGACTCATGGTTAATAAACCTCCTAAATTTTTGGCGAAAACGCCCTTTATAACTAAAGTATAGTTAGCAATTTATTGTACCATTTTTTGAAAGGGTTTTAAAGGCATTTTTTACAAAAAAAGCATTTTTATACAGTTTGATGTTTGAATAACTTTAAAACGCTGTTCTTTTGTGCAACTTGCCCTTGCATCTCCCGGGCTTCAAACAGCACAAAATCCCCGCCAATGCCGGGGTGCGGCATTGGCGAGGGTTTAAAGGGTTTTAATTAATCGTCCTTTTCCTCTGCGGCGTAAAGGTCAACCAATTTTTCAAGATGTTTGCGTTGGGCCTTGGAATTTTCCACAGCCTTGTCAAACAGCTTTTCGGCGCGCTCCGGGAAGGAACGGGTTAAAGAGGAGTAGCGGGCCTCACCCATAATAAATTCTTTATAATCGGTGGTGGCGGGCTTGCTGTCAATCGTTAGCGGGTTTTTGCCCTGCGCTTTATTCTCGGGGTTAAAGCGGAACATATTCCAGTAGCCGCAATCAACAGCTTTTTTCATTTCCTTCTGGCAGTTTACCATGCCGCCCTTAATGCTGTGCATTTCGCACGGGGCGTAGCCAATAATTAAGGAAGGACCGTTGTAAGCCTCGGCCTCCTTCAATGCCTTTAGGGTTTGGTTCATATCGGCCCCCATGGCAATTTGGGCAACATAGATGTAGCCGTAGGACATGGCAATTTCGGCCAAGCTCTTTTTGGCAATTGCTTTACCGGCAGCGGCAAACTGTGCTACCTGGCCAATTTGCGAAGCCTTAGAGGCCTGACCGCCGGTGTTGGAGTAAACCTCGGTATCGAATACCATAATGTTTACATTGTTGCCGGAGGCTAAAACATGGTCTACGCCGCCAAAGCCAATATCGTAGGCCCAGCCGTCGCCGCCAAAGATCCAAACAGATTTTTTGGAGAGGTACTCTTTATTCTCGCAAATATCCTTGCAAAGGTCGCACTTTTCGGCGTTGGCAGAAATAGCGGCAACCAAAGCGTCGGCAGCGGCGCCGTTTGTTTTGCCGTCCTCATAAGTAGCCAAATAGTTTTCGGCAGCGGTTTTTACCTCGGCGGTAGCCTTGTCGGAAACAGCAATTTGCTCTACTTCGGCCTTTAAGCGCTCGCGAATGGCGTTTTGGCCAAGGTACATGCCAAGGCCGTGCTCGGCGTTATCCTCAAACAAGGAGTTGGCCCAAGCAGGACCGTGGCCGGCAGCGTCGGTGGTGTAGGGGGAGGTTGCAGCCGGGCCGCCCCAAATAGAGGAACAACCGGTGGCGTTGGAAACATACATTCTGTCGCCAAACAGCTGGGTAATTAAGCGGGCGTAAGAGGTTTCGGCACAACCTGCGCAGGAGCCGGAGAACTCTAACAACGGCTTTTTGTACTGGCTGCTGATAACGGTGGCGTCGGTAGCAACCTCGGGCTTTTCGGCAACCTTTTCTACGCAGTAATCAAACACTTCCTGCTGTGCGTCTTGCGATTCGCGGGCCACCATTTTTAAGGAGTTGGTGGGGCAAACGCCAATACATACGCCGCAGCCCATGCAGTCCATAGGAGATACTGCTAAGGTGTATTGATATTCGGTTTTAACAATGGGTTTAGGTGCCAGCTTGGTGGCAGCCGGAGCAGCCTCGGCCTCGGCCTTGGTTAGGGCAAAGGGGCGAATAGTTGCGTGCGGGCAAACAAACGCGCACTTGTTACATTTTGCGCAGGTTACGGGGTTCCACTCGGGAACGGTAACGGCAACGCCGCGTTTTTCGTAAGCGGAAGCGCCTTGCTCAAAGGTACCGTCGGCGTGGTCTACAAAGGCCGAAACCGGCAAAGAGTCGCCATCCATTTTGCCAACCGGCTTCATAATGGTGTCTACCATTTTAATCAGCTTGGCCGGGCCGTTTTCGGTAGCGGCAACCGGGGCGTCCTCAGCGGTAGCCCAATCGGCCGGAACCTCAATTTTCTTAAAGGCGGTGGCGCCAAGGTCAATGGCCTTCCAGTTCATTTCTACAATGTCTTTACCCTTTTTCATGTAAGAAATTTCAGCTTTTTCTTTCATGAATTTAATGGCGTCGTCAATAGGCAGAACCTTTGCCAAAGCAAAGAAAGCAGATTGCAGAATGGTGTTGGTGCGCTTGCCCATGCCAATTTCTACGGCAAGGTCAATGGCGTTAACGGTGTAAAGCTGAATGTTGTTTTTGGCAATGTAACGCTTGGCTTCAGCCGGCATGTGGGTGTTCAGCTCGTCGGCAGACCACTGGCAGTTAATTAAGAAAGTGCCGCCCGGCTTAACATCGTTAACCATTTTGTAGCCCTTAATAACGTAAGAGGGGTTGTGGCAGGCAACAAAATCGGCTTTGTTAATGTAGTAGGGGCTCTTAATGGGCTGATCGCCGAAACGCAGGTGCGAAACGGTAATACCGCCGGTTTTTTTAGAGTCGTACTGGAAGTAGGCTTGTACATACTTGTCGGTGTGGTCGCCAATAATTTTAATAGAGTTTTTGTTGGCGCCAACCGTACCGTCGCCGCCCAAGCCCCAGAATTTACATTCAATGGTGCCCTCGGCTGCGGTATTCGGGGCGGTCTCCTCCGGCAGGGAAAGGTTGGTAACATCATCGGTAATACCAATGGTGAACTGGTGCTTCGGAGCGTCCTTAGCCAGCTCTTTGTAAACGGCAAATACGCTGGCGGGCGGAGTATCCTTAGAGCCTAAGCCGTAGCGGCCGCCAATAACGGTGTCAATCTTATGGCCGGTGGCAGCTAAAGCGGCTACGGTATCTAAGTACAGCGGCTCGCCCAATGCGCCCGGCTCTTTGGTACGGTCTAACACCGCAATTTTTTTAACGGTTGCCGGAATGGCAGCGGCAAATTTTTCGGCCGAGAAGGGGCGGTACAGGCGAACCTTAACCAAACCAACCTTTTCGCCTTTAGCGGTTAAGTAATCAATAACCTCTTCGGCAACATCGCAAATGGAGCCCATGGCTACAATAACGCGCTCGGCATCCGGCGCACCGTAGTAGTTAAAGAGCTTGTAGTCGGTCCCGATCTTTTCGTTTACTTTATCCATGTACTTTTCTACAATCTCGGGAATGGCGTCGTAGTATTTGTTGCAGGCCTCACGGTGCTGGAAGAAAATATCGCCGTTTTCGTGGGAGCCGCGCATTACCGGGCGCTCCGGGTTTAACGCGCGTTTGCGGAACGCTTCAACGGCGTCCATATTGCACATTTCTTTTAAATCGTCATAATCCCAAACCGCAATTTTTTGGATCTCGTGCGAGGTGCGGAAACCGTCAAAAAAGTTAATAAACGGTACGCGCCCTTCAATAGAGGCCAAGTGGGCAACGGCGCCCAGGTCCATAACCTCCTGCGGGTTGGTTTCGGCCAGCATGGCAAAACCGGTTTGGCGGCAGGCGTAAACGTCGGAGTGATCGCCAAAAATGTTTAACGCGTGCGAGGCAACGCAGCGTGCCGAAACGTGGAACACGCAGGGCAGCAGTTCGCCGGCGATTTTGTACATATTGGGGATCATTAGCAGTAAGCCCTGAGAGGCGGTGTAGGTGGTTGTTAACGCACCGGCGGCTAACGAGCCGTGTACGGTACCGGAGGCACCGGCCTCGGACTGCATTTCAACAACCTTTACCTTGGTGCCAAAAATGTTTTTAAGGCCTTTAGCAGACCACTGATCTACATAGTCGGCCATTGGGCTGGAAGGGGTGATGGGGTAAATACCGGCAACTTCGGTAAACGCGTAGGAAACGTGCGCAGCTGCGTTGTTACCATCCATCGTTTTCATTTTTCTTGCCATGAATGATTTTCCTCCTTAATTTATAAAGCTGAAGGCTCAGCTTATTTCAGATAGGTTGGCGGGTGTACCGCAAGCACAGTGCCTTTGGTCACAATAACCCATCTAACTACCATAACATATATAATACCATGAATTTGCCGCCGTGTAAATAGTTATTTTGCGGAAAAATAAAATTTTCGCGCGGTTTTTCGGCGGTTTGGCACATTGCGGCAAGCTGCCGAAAACAGTTTAAAAATCATTTACAGTTTAGAAATGTTTTTCGTAACATATTGTTGCAATGTTTTGTATAATAATAATCAGCGGCGGAAAACCACCGCATCTTAAAAATAAAAGGGGTGAAAGTTTTATGAATGAAAATTCTTGCGTTTTGGCATTGATCACTGCGCAAAGCAGCTGCGCAAGGATTATTAAAACCGCAAAGGAATACGCTGACCGCTTTGGCTGCGCGCTGGATGTTTTAACCGTTCAGCCCCTAAAGGCCGACGCCAAGCAGCGTTCTAAAGATATGCTTTGTTTAACGGCCCTTGCCAAAGAGCAAAAGGTAAATATTCGCATTGCTTACAGCAACAAGCCGGTTCACGCTATTGCGGCCGAGGTAAAGCAATCGGCCCCGGTTCATGTATTTATTGGCCAAAGCGGCGAAAAGGCAACGGTGAACGAGCACCTGTTTGCCCCGTTTGGGCTGCCGGTTTCGGTGGTTGGCACCAACGGCGTTATTTACACGCTGCCGGCCTTGGCCTTAGCGCAGGATCGGGCGTAATTTAATTTTTAGTGCTGATGTCCATGTTTTTTCATGTTTCTCTTCTTTATTCAAGGGTCGGTTGCGTTTTGCTGCCGGCTCTTGAATTTTTAACCGCCTAATCATTATTTAAAATCTACCGCGGCTACAACGGTAACGGGTAAAAGTTTTAAACGGGCGGGGCAGGGCTGGGTTGCCCGTTTTAGCTGCGGCAGCAAGCGCCAAAAAAAATATTTTTAAAATTTTAAAAATAGGGCTTGACAAAGCAAATAAATTTGCTATAATAATAACAGTAACTATTACTGTTAAGGAGAAATTTACCGTGCAACGCTATTCCCGCCAGCGCGAGGCTATTTTGCAAAGCCTGCGCAGCGTAACCAGCCACCCAACTGCGGCGCAGCTGTGCAACATGGTTCGTCAAACGGTGCCGAACATTAGCTTAGGCACGGTGTACCGCAACCTTTCGGAGCTTACAGCCGCCGGCGAAATTTTGTGCTTTAAAACCAACGACGGCAGCGAGCATTACGACGGCAACGCTCTGCGGCACCCGCATTTGGTTTGCCGGCAGTGCCGCAGAATTTTAGACCTTACCGAGCAAAACGGTCAGGCGCTGCTGCAAAGCTACCAGGCAGGCTGCAACCACCAACTGCAGGATTATTTACTGATTTTTTACGGACTATGCGCCGACTGTAAAATCAAAACACAGCCCGGTTCATAAATATTTTTTGGAGGATTTTTAAAATGAAAAAGTTTGTTTGTTTAGTATGTGGCTACACTTATACCGGCGACGCAGCGCCGGAGGAATGTCCGGTATGTCATGCGCCGGCCTCAAAATTTGTTGAGCAGAGCGGGGAGCAAAGCTGGGCCGCCGAGCACGTAATTGGCGTTGCCAAGGGTGTTGATAACCGCATTGTTGAGGGCCTGCGGGAGAATTTTAACGGCGAATGTACCGAGGTTGGCATGTACCTGGCAATGGCCCGTGCCGCCCACCGCGAGGGCTACCCCGAAATTGGCCTTTACTGGGAAAAGGCCGCGTTTGAAGAGGCCGAGCACGCCGCAAAATTTGCCGAAATGCTGGGCGAGGTTGTTTCGGCCAGCACCAAAGAGAATTTAAAAGCTCGTGTAGACGCTGAAAATGGCGCTACCAAAGGCAAAACCGAATTAGCTAAGCTGGCCAAAGAGCTGGGGCTGGACGCCATTCACGACACCGTCCATGAAATGGCCCGCGACGAAGCCCGGCACGGCAAGGCTTTTGAGGGACTTTTAAAGAGATATTTTAAATAATGATAAAACACAAAAACCGCCTAAAAGGCGGTTTTTGTTGCAATATATGACATAATATGATATAATTCTTTTGGAATAAGGTAAACCTTAAACGGTAGGCGGTTAGCCCTTTGATTTTCAGAGGGCATTTGCCCTCTTTTAATTAAGGGGGTGATGCTATGGAACAGGAAACTTTTATCATAATTCTTATGGTACTTGTAATAGGTTACATATTAAGCATAAAAAAATAACCGCCCAACCCTCACAAAGTTTAGCGGTTATCAGTTAAACAGAGGCTAACCGTCTATCGGTTTGCCTTATTTCACTTATATTATAACATATTATTTTGTTTTGTCAAGATTTGAGGTGATAGAATGAAAATTTTCAAATCTAAAACACATTTAATTGGTTTTGTTTTAATTGTTGTATATTGTATATTGAATATTCTAAGCGTATTTATTACAACTCTAAAGTTTTCTAATATAACTAAAACTTTTGTGTCCTTGATTCCGATATTTTTGATACTGTGTTATTTATTTTTTGTAGACAAAACATTTAAATTTAAGAAATATATGTTTCCGTTAGCATTTGGTATAATCGTTTGTAAAAATTTATACTATGTTGTTGCTTCTATTGTTGGCACACCGAAAAACTTGTATTTTGAAGAAAAAATTATAACTCTATTTGCTATTTCTTTGTTTTTATTATTATTTAATATCTTATGTTTTATTGGTACTTTATTTAACTTTAGATTTTCAATATTTTTAAGGACAGGATGTATTGGTTATATATCAACTATTTTTATAATGCAAATTTATGAATTTATTGCACTTGGCGAAATTGACTATATAAATTCTATACCAAAAGAGATGTTACCTATAAGTATAATTTCTTTGATAAAGTACTTATCTATAATACTTTTTTACACAGGAATTTTTATTTTTACAACTAATAAAAAGAACTTGGATTTTGTGTGACAAAAGTGTGATTTTTGAAAACAGAATCAAAAAGTTCTTCATTTAAACAGTTTTTGAGTGTAGTTTCAGGACGAGGCTCGTCATGGTAAGGCTTTTGAGGGCCTCTTAAATCGGTATTTTAAATAAGCGTATTTAAAAACAACAGTTTTAATAAAACAGCGCCAAAGCGGTATGAGAATTTTCTCATACCGCTTTGGCTTTTGGCAATTTAGTTTTGATTTAGGCTTTAAAGTTGCTCTTGCGGGTAGGAACCCAAACCGCTGCCTTGCCGTAGTTTGCGTTTTAACGGTTGCAAGCCGGCGGGCAATGTGGCATACTGAAAACCGAAGAAAGATGGGCCTAATAAGGTAGGCGGTTCGTCCTCTCCAGTAAGGGGGGCGCTTTTTGCTCTCTGTGAAAGGGGGCGGTGCTGATAATTACATATAGTGAGTTGTTTTTACTTCTGACTTTAATTGTTTCTGTTATAGCACATGTTATTGATATAACAAAAAAGAAATAACCGCCCTGCTCCGTTAAGTTAGGCGATTATTTCTTAACCTAATTGGACAAACCGTTTATCGGGTTTGCCTTGTTTCATTACCGTTATAACATCTTTTAAATTTTTGTCAAGCACCTAAGGGGGGCTTTGTTTTTTGCGGGGCGGCAAAGGCGTTTTAGCCAAAGGCTGCCGGGTTGCGCGCTACACCAAAAAGGCTAAAGTTTGCTAAGTTAAAGCTTGCTTTTTAAACGGCGGCGTCGGGCTCAATTTCAGCCGAAATAAGGTTGTAGCCAAAGGCTGAGCCGCTGTTCTCAACAAAAACGGAGGAAACCGTTTTTGTGTAGGCGGTTCCGTCATGGGGAGCCACCGTCATTTGCGAGGTAACCTCAAACCCGCCGTCAACCGCTTTTACGGTTAAAATTTTGTGCGTTAAACGGGCGTAGCCCTGCGGAATTACGGCAACATAGTTGTTGTTTACATTAAAGCCGGTAGCGGTAAGGTCTACCGTGCGACCGTACATATTGGTTATAAAGCCTAAAAGCAAATCGCTGCTTAAAGCGTCATCCTCTACACGGTCGGCCAAGGCTACCATAGCGCCCTTTACCAGGACGGTGTCGTTCTCAAAATCGGTGCCAAAAAGCTGGTTGTTGTTTAACATTGTAGTAAAACGGGCTTTTTGGGCGGCGGTGACCGTTGCAGCAGGGGCGACGGCCGTTTTTTGCGAGTAAGAGGCACTGACGGAAACAGTTAAAGAAACAGCAATGACCAACAGCAGCCCTAATACAGAAAAAAGTTTTTTCACGGCGCAAACACTCCTCACTTACGGTATGTGTTTATTATATTCTATTTTTTCTAAAAAGTCTTTTCAATTCGTTTACAGTTCGATGTCAAATTGGTGACAAAAAATTACAAAATGACACCACTGTGCAAGGCCGGAATATCGCCGTAAAAAAAACTGGACTTTTTTGCAAAATTATAGTATAATATTTTTCAAAGTGTTGTCGGGGTTCGGCAACCGCTTATTTCAATCCTGCAAGGGGAGGAATTTAACCCAATGAAACTTTTTAAAAAACTGTTGGCAATGGGCCTGTGCGCCGCGCTGGTGCTTTCTATGGTCGGCTGCCACAAAAAAAATGAAACGGCCCTTACCATTGACGGCGTAAAAATTACATCGGCTTTGTACCTTTCGGCGTTGTTTGAGTGCGACACCGAAGCCCGCACCAAGGTAGATGAATCCAAGAAGTCGTCCAGCTCCAGCTCTTCCGCGGCGGCAACCTCGTCCGAAACCGATTATTTAGCGGAAAAAATTGACGGACAGGATTACTCTGACTATGTAAAAGCACAGGCTTTGCAGCGCTGCAAGGAGTATGCCTTTTACCAAAAAATGATTGACGGGGGCAAATTAAAGCTAACCGATGAGGAGATCTCGCAGGCTAACAGCACGGCCGATTATTACTGGAGTTATTACAGCAGCTACTACGAGCCCAACGGCGTTTCGAAAGAAACCTACAAAAAAGCGCTGCTTTACAGCTATTATTCCAACGCCTACTTTAAGTCTATTTACGGGGCCGGCGGGGAAAAGGAAGTTGACAGCGCAACCATCTCTAAAACCTTAGACGAAAAATATGTTTTGGCGGATGTTTTAACCAAAACCTACGAGGACGGCGCAACCGACAGCACCAAGGCTGCCTTAAAAAAGACCTTTGAGGGCTATGTAACCCGGCTGAAAAAGGGCGAGGCCTTTAAAAAGATTTACGAAGAGGTAAACGGTGCCGTTACGGCCGACGCCAGCGAGGGCACCGAAAAACCGCAGGATTCGTTAGCGAAGACCTTAGGCGCTTCGGACACCAGCAACGCCAGCGAGGATTTTGACACTGTAAAGGCCATGAAGCTGGGCGATGTTAAGCTGGTTGAAAACACCTCCGGCCTTACCATTTATGTTCGGAAAGACATTTTGGCCGACAAATATTACCTAAACACCATGACCGACTCGGTGCTTTATTTACTAAAGCAGGAGGAGTTTGAAAAAACGGTAAAGGAAAAAACCGCCAACCTGAAGGTAGAGGAAAACGGCTTTGCCATGGGCCAGTTAAAGGTTAAGAATTTAGAGTATCCCTCGCAGCAGCAGGGCACAACCGACGCCGCCGCTACTACAACCACCGAGCAGTAAGTTAAGGGGCTTACAAAATGAACAAAACAGTTTTTGCAACAGGCAAGGCAAACTATGCAACCATTTTGCAAAATGCTGTATACAAGAACGCACTGGCCGGCGGGGGGCACCTTAACGCTCTCCGCCGGTTTGTACTATTCCGGCAGCGTAGAATTAAAAAGCAACGTTTGCCTTTGCTTAGAGCCCAAGCAGGTTTTAAGCAACAAGCCAAAGCCCTTTGAACCGGGCGGCTAAAAGTGTTTTTTGCGGGGGGTGTTTTACAAAAGCAACAAACAAAAAAGAGCCGTTATTTTGCCCTTTTAGGCGGGTTCGGCTGCGTGCGCCATGGTTAGGCCGGCAAGAGTGGACCCCGCCGGTTTACACCGGGATTATGCCAAACAGAGAAAGGTAGCTGTTTAGCCCGGCGGTAACAATAATAAGGTAGGCTACATAAATGCAAAGCATTAAAACGCCCTGCCAGCGGCAGAATTTTTTTTGAATAATGGTGGGAACGGTTGCCAGCAGCGAGACTAAAATGGCAACGGGAAAATCTAAGTAAATGTTTTGGGCCGAAACCGGCAGCTGCCCGCCGTAAATAAAGGAACAGACGGCTAAAATTAAAGTGGTATCTATTACATTTGCACCAATAACATTGCCTACCGACATAGCCGTTTGCTTTTTTACAATAGCGGTAATGGCGGTTACCAGCTCGGGCAGGGAGGTGCCAATAGCCACAATAGTTACGCCAATAATGGCCTGAGAAACGCCCCAGGAGGCCGCAATTTTGCTGCCGTTATCTACCAATAGCTGGGATCCGATTACAATGCCGGCCGCCCCGGCAACAACCCGCAAAAGGTTTAACAGCACCGACTTTTTATCGGTTGCCGGCTGTTCGGCTGCCTGCTCGGCTTTTCCGCCCTTGGCCGAGCGAATATTTTCAAAAATATAAAGCGCAAAAATAAGTAGCAGCACCACCGCGCCAAAAATAGAAAAGGAACCCCCGCGAGAGAGCAAAAACAGCGCCACAACGGCCGCTACCAGCAGCAGGGCCTTGGGGGCAAACTCTTTTGTTTTTACAGCCAGCGGCATAAAAATAATGCTAATGGCTAAAATCATGGCGGTGTTGCAAATTACCGAGCCAATACCGTTGCCAATGGCCATGCCAACCTTATCCTGCGAGGCGGCAAGGTAGTTGCCAACGCCGCCGGTTAAGATTTGGTGCCCTTCAACGGCGGCAATGGTAGAAACAATAATTTCCGGCAGGGTGGTTGCAAGGCTAATAACGGTGGCCCCAATAATAAATTTGGGTATTTTGGTAACCTCCGCTACCCAAACGGCGCCGTCTACAAACCAGTCGCCCCCTTTTACAATCAACACAATTCCAATCGCAAACAGCAGGTACATTAAAACGGTTTCCATGTAGGTTCCTCCAAAAAATATTTTGCCGCAAAGTCCAAAAAAGCAAAAACGGCAATAAAAAAGTGCATGGCATTGCAGCCATACACAAAAAGCAGACTGCATGCGCCAAAAAAGCGCATGAGTCTTGTTAATTAAGGCATGCCAGGCCAAACGGCCAGCGTGTTGACATACCGCGCTAAAAAAGCGCCAACTACTCCCTCATACCACCGTATTTTACCACGGCGCGGGGTAAAAGTCAAGCGTAATTGCCGGTAAAGCCAAAATTTTTAAGGCTTAACCCCGTGGGCTTTAAAAGGGCGTTTGCCGCCTTTAAGCTACACTCGGTTTTGGCGGCGCTTTGCTTAGCAAAATCGGCCTGGGTAATTTTTGGGGTAGATTTAGAGTAAAAATCGGTAAAAGTAATTTGCTGTGCGGTAACGCCGCTGTTTTTATTTATTTCAAAGTGGGCGGCGGTGTTGCTCGGGGCGTGGCCGTTTACAGTGGTGTAATCGCCTACGCTGTAATAAACGCTGCAGCTGCCGGCGGCCGAAACAGTAAGGCTTAGGTTTTCAAAGGGCTGCTCGCTGTAATAAGCAATTTCAAACTCGTTGGGGTAGCGGTTGTCGTAGGTAATGCTGAATCCGCCAATTTCCCGTCCTAAATAATAGCCTTGGGAATTGCCGGTTTGATTGCCGTGTTTTTTAAGCCAAAGGCCTAAGGCCTTGTAAAGGTTGCCACTGGGGTTAATTTTGCCGCAGCGGCTGCAAAGGTCGTTGGCGTAAGCGTGCCCGGCGCTGCAGTTTGCAGCAACGCTTTGGGCCGAAGAAGGGCTGCCGGGTTGGCTTTTGGCTGGGGCGGAACTGCTTTTGGCGCGTGCCGTGGCGGAGCTGCTTTTGCCCGGGGCTTGCCCGGCGGGGCTGTTTTTACTTTGTGCCGGGTTGGCCAAGCTGTTAGCGGCTTTAGATTCGGCCGGCAAGCTACCGGTTAAACTTTCAACCTGGCTTGCCGCAGTGCATCCGGGTTGGTTGGCACTTGCCGCAGCCGCTGCGGCAGAGCTTAGCTCGGTTGGGCTGCCGGCCGTATTTTGGCTGCAGCCGGCACACAAAACAGCTGCGCTGCAAAGCGCTAAGGCTAAGACCTTTTGAGCGGATTGTAAAAGCATAACTTCACCCTTAAAACAAAACAATAAATTGTAAAATGGTTTAAAAAAGTAAAAGCCGCCAAGGCGACTTTTTGGAGCAGGGTACGGGAGTCGAACCCGCCTCATCTGGTTGGGAACCAGAAGTACTACCGATATACTAACCCTGCATATATTTTTAAGTGCCTTAAAAGTATAACACAATTTTTGCCGTATTGCAAGTACAAAATTAAAGTTTTTAAAAATGAGCGTAAAAAAGCCCGCAGCGGTAAGGCGTGCCCAAAAAGTTCAACACTTTTAAATGGCGCAAATTGCTGCTGCGGAGTTTTAATTAGGCTTTTGTTGCCTGGCTGTTTGTTTTACCGGCTTAGGGGCGGCAAAGCGGTTGCCCGGTAAGCCGGTTAAGCTTTGGCCGCCCGGTTGGCGTGTTGGGCTAAAAAAGCTGCGCGGTTGCGCGTTTTAAGCTTTACGGCCAGTGCCAAAACGGAGGAAAGGGGTAAAAACCGGCTCAAAACAGCTTTATTTGTGCTCGTTTAACCAAGCTTCGGCCTTGGCTTTAGAAACCGACTTAATATTCTCCTGCGGGTAGGCAGAGTCGCTGCCGCCGTTTACATAAAGAAAATACAAGCCGTTCGGCGTTTGGTACAAGGTCTCCTCAAAACCGGCCGGATCACCAAAAGTGCCTTGGGTGTAAGACTGGATCAAGGTAGCTGTTTCAGTGTCATACTCACGCTTGCAAATAACTTTTTTCATCAAAAACGCTCCTTTTGTAAAAATTAGCAAGGTATCGGTTCGGGTTTACCCCTGTTTGTCTAAGGCGGAAAACGCACTCAATACCAAGGTTGCTCTTATTATCATAACAGAAAATCAGCCAAAATGCTATATACAAATAGTAGAAAAACTTTAACCAATTGTTGAATGATTTGGTATAACTAAACAGTGGAGGCGGCACAAAAATAAAGATATTTCGCCCAGTTTCTTGACAAATTGTTAGGGAGTTGTTATACTTAAAACAGACGCTGTAAAAGCAATAAAACGGCACGCCGGTGATATTGGCAAAATTTTATTTTACCGCATTGGCAGCCGGCGGAGACGGTTAATTTTTTGGCCCTTCGAACGCCCTTTTGCAGCCCAATTTGTTTTGAAACGGAGTGTTTTTTGTTATGTCTTTAAAAGAAAACTGGAAAGAAACAGGCGAAAGCCTTGGTAAGGCGTTTATCAGCCTGGGCAAAACCTTGGTTCGCACCGTTTGTGCCGGCGTAAAAAAAGCCGAGGCTTGGGCAAATGAGGACGCCCCGAAAGCCCAGCCGACCCCCGATGCGCAAAACCCGGCCGAACCGGCTAAAAAGGGCTCTGCCCAACAGGACAAGGCGCCCCAAGAGGAACCGACGAAGCAGAATTAAAAAAATAACACCACCCCGTTGCCAGGGCTTTTGGGGTGGCTTTTTGTAGGGGGGATTTTTTGCCGGCCGAAAATTACAACCTGCCGGGGTACATAACCGCCGTAATGCAGCGCTTGCAGGCAAACGGTTTTGAGGTTTATGTGGTGGGTGGCGCCGTGCGGGATTTATTACTGCACAAAACGCCGTTGGATTACGATTTAACCACCAACGCCCTGCCCGAACAGATGATAGAAATTTTTAACGACCGTAAGCTGGTGCTTACCGGCTTAAAGCATGGCACCGTAACGGTAATTGAGCAGCATTGCCCGGTTGAAATTACCACCTACCGGGTAGACGGCCGTTATACCGACAACCGCCACCCCGACAGCGTGCAGTTTACGCCGGACATTAAAAAAGATCTTGCCCGGCGAGATTTTACGGTTAACGCCATGTGCTACCAAAGCGGCACCGGCGTTTTAGACCCGTTTGGCGGCCGGCAGGATCTGGCGGCCGGCATTTTACGCACGGTAGGGGAGCCGGATCGCCGTTTTAAAGAGGACGCGCTGCGCATTTTGCGGGCGCTGCGCTTTGCCGCAACCCTGGGCTTTTGTTTGCAGCAGCAAACCGAAACCGCTGTGTTCAGCCAGGCCATTTTGCTGCGTGCCGTTTCGCGCGAGCGCATTTTGGCCGAGCTGAAAAAGTTGCTGCTGGGCAAATTTGCCGCGCTGGTTTTAACCAATTATTTGTATGTGCTGCTGTGCGCCGAGCCGGCTTTGGCGGCGGTAATTGGCCGGGGGAGCGACCCGGTAAGCTTTTTGGAGGTTGACCGCTGCCCGGCGGTACTGCCGCTGCGTGTTGCCGCCTTTTTTGCCTGCTTAGGCCGGGCCAACCAAGACTTAAACGCCTTACCAAATCTGGAGACCGCTGACTTGGGCCGGCTTTGCAGGGACCCGAGCGAAAGCGACCTGCCCCTTTGCCAAAACGCGGCTGCGGCCATGCAGACCCTGCGGTTTGACCGCAAAACAACCCAAACGGTTTTAAATTTGCTGCGCCTGCTTTTTTTAAAAACGCCGCAGACCGAAAGTGATTATTACGCCCTGTGCGGCTTTTTTGGACCAAAGCTTACTGCCGACGCCTGCCGCTTAAAGGCAGCCTTTTACGGCAACACGGCCGAAATACAGGCTTTTGAGGACGCCTGCAGCCGCTGCTTTGCCGGCTGCTGCACCGTGGCGCAGTTAAACGTTACCGGCGGGCAGCTTAAAGCCCTGGGCCTTTCGGGCAAAGCGGTTGGCCGGGCTTTAAACGGGCTGCTGCTTGCCGTGCAGCGGCAGCAATGCCCCAACGAGCAAGGGGCGCTGCTGCGCTTTGCTAACGAAAATTTTGTAGACCGACCTAAAGGGTAAAGCGCATAATCTCCCGTTGGTCTACATTGAAATTGG
>URRK01000012.1 GCA_900550315.1 uncultured Oscillospiraceae bacterium
CCTCACCGCTTTTAATTCCGCCTTTTCGGCCTAATTCTCTTGCTTTTTCCGTGCTTTGTATGGGTATTAGGTTTTCACCTTTCGGCATACTGCTCACCACCTTTATATGCTCCTAATCATAGCATAGCACATCTGTTTTTGGTTTTTCTAACCCCAACCCACAAAAAAATTTATAAGAATGGCTGCCCCGTCTAAAACGGAACAGCCGGCATGCTATTTATTTGCCAACAAGCGGTATATTTCGCAATTCATGTAGTGCTCGATATTATCACAAAAAGCAGCTTTATAGCGTTTTATTTTCTTTTTATCCGCAAAGGTGTGCTTTTGCGTCTTAGATCCGTCAAATAATCCGCAGCAGCTTACGCTTAAATCGCTTTCACCCAAATAAAACGGGCACTTGGCGTTTACGCTTTGGTAGCTTGTAGACAATTAAAATCACCTCTTTTCACTATTCCCCACTTCCTTTTCCAACTGAGCCGCCGTAGCAGCGAGTTTAAACCGTTTAATATTCGGGCAACTAACCGATCCGTCCCGGTACTGAAAGAAAAACATACAAGGCAGGTCGCCGCGCTTAAATTCACAGTGCCGCACCGGGCAGGTTCGTTTCGACATTGCTTTTCACCTTTCCATGTTTATTGGCGTCCCGACCGTTCCCACCGAGCCGGTGCCGTCTGTCGCTTTAAAATATTCACCCGGGTAAGGGTAAGAAAATCGGAACATTAAGTAGTTTGCCGCGTCAAGCAAGTGCTCCGTGTTTTTATCCCTCTTAAAAGCCTCTATGCAGCGCTCGGCCGTTGCCAACGCGTCTACCCGTCCACCGCCAAAATTATCCCTCGCAGGTCCGTATTTGTAATAAGACACCTCTACACGGTTTCGGCGTAAACGGTCAAATTCCTCGTTGTAATCATTTTGTGCGTTCATTTCTTTTCCTCCAATGCTTTTTCCGCTTCTTCACGGGTTAGACAAATATCATTATCAGTATAACTATCTCTATCAATATGACAAACCGAACACGGTGCTGTCGGAAGTTTTCCGTTTAAGGATATTTTCAATTCACATATTATTCCGACTTTGTCTATATAAAAGGCAAGAACATTTGCGATACAAACATTATTTTCAAAAATGCAATATACATTATCACCTATCTTGCACGGCAAATGAATCCATTCGGAACGGTCGGTAAAATTCTTACAACTCCTTGCAAATTCTTCGTAATCAAACTCACCACTGCAAGTAGTATCTAATATGTCGTATGTGCCTTTACACGCTTCATAATGCAAACAATCTTTACAAGTCATTATTTCTCACCAACCATTTCTTTTAAGAGAGTATCAATACATCGTGTTGTAATTATCTTATAATATTTGCCACCCATTAAACAGGACATAGCGGCAGCTTTCAATTTCTCTGCAAACTCTTTGTATGCTTCGGCTTTGATTTTATTTTCGCGAACATCTAAACCGTCGATTTGCTTTTGTAATTCGTCGATTTCTTTATCGCGCTGATCTCGTTGATGCCCAATTACTTGATTTGCTTCGATGTAAATTTTGTTTTCCGTTTTCAACCTCTCAATTTCTGCCCTCTGGCGGTTGATAAGGTCAAGGACAATATCGGTGTCATAATTACGGTTACCACGATTCACGCAGCGTTCTAAGCGCTTTATAATTTCCTCGTCAGTAAGTTTCTTATCACTCATTCCTCATCTTTCCTTTCTCCATAACTGCAAAAATAATCTCTCAAATCCTGTTGCATTTCGTTCCAATCTTTTAATGCGAGGTATGCTGATTTGAATTGAAGAAATCCACCTCTACCACAAACAGGGCAATACACCTCAAAAAAAGTTTCAGGCTTCCCACCACAAACTTTAAGTTGTGGCATACCATAATAAACGCTATCCCCACTGTTCGGTTCGTGGTCGCAACATACGCACGGCAAAATTTTGTCTACTTTCATTCTTCTACCTCCGAATTAAGCCACCAACCTATGTTATCTTCATCATAATTTGGAATTATGTATCCCTCAATATGTTTACTCCAATTTTTATCATATATTGAACAGATAAATTCTGCCATTTCCTCAACGCTCATTTCCTTTATACGCTCATAGTTTGTCATCGTGTCACCTCTTCTAAATTCTGCATAATTCCGTGTTCAAACCAACCTTTGCCGATATAATTTGTTAGTCCTACTGCCATATCGACTACCGCATACAATTCTTGACCGCAATCCGTGCGAAGCTCTTTAACATAAAATAAATTACCGTTTATTTTGCTTTTGTACGTTTTCCCGGTACAGTTTGTCATTGTTTTACCTCCCACAGCCCCGGAAACATTTCTTTTAAAGCTTTCCAATCAACCGGCAAATCTGTGAACCTGTCCTTTTTAACGCCGCAAAGAATTACCGGGCCTACAAAATCAACCCCGCATATTTCGCAGCAGTGTGGCAGCTGCTTTAACCGGCCCTCCTCGTTGCAGATAACCACTAAATCACTGCAAAGCGTTACGGTTTCAATATACCCGCCAACTGTATTTTGCAGATTGCTTAAGGTATTGCTGATATGAACATGCCGCGGTGTTTTGCCTGGCTCTTTAATTAAAACGCTTATTTTACTCATTTCTTTAAACCCTCCCGTTGTTGTTTGCACTTTAACCCAAGCTCGGCCATTAAAGCCCGGTTGTGCATGGCGTCTAAGCTGCGCCTTAACCGTTCGTTTTCAATTTTTAATACTTCGTTTTGCTTAATTAACGCTATAATTCTGTTTAATATACATTCCCAACTCATAATGTTCTCACCCTTTCTATGCCAACCTCTATGGCATGGTTTCTGTTTTCCTTTTCCAATAACTGTACGCTGCGTTCCAACCGGCCGGTTTCAACCTCCCGCTGCACAATATACTGTTTTAAAACATACAAGTTTTCTAAACTCTCTACCCGAACAACACGGTTAAAATGCTTTATAATAAAATCTTTGTTTTCGGTAAGCTCGTCTTTAGGTTCTGCCGGCAAAGGAACGCTTTCGGCCTCGGTTTCAATTGGTTCAACCTTTTCAATTCCTATTTGCAAAACATTACCGGGGTTGTTCTTTTCGCTAAGCTGCACACAATGTCCCAGCCTGCCGGTTTTGCCGTCCCGGTATGCAATATATTTTTGCAGCACATACAGCCGGTTAAAGCCGTGTAACCGTACGGTGCGGTTTAACAAGCTTACAATTTTTTCCTTTTCCATACGGTTTTACCCTCTTTGTTACACTTTTTAACGGTTTGTAACACCTTGAATTTGCAAACCCGTTACAACAAAAACCGCATAAATAAAGGCTTTTCAAGGCTCTGTAACGGGTGTAACGGGTGTAACGGGTCTTTTTAGCTACATACGCGAGGGCCTTGCGACGGTGTGAAAAAAATAATTTTATTAAAAAAGTCTATTTTGTTTCCGTTACGCCGTTACAGCCGTTACAAATTTTAAATAGCCAGCTCGTCCTTTTCGTCAATTTCGGGCTCCTCCTCACGCAGCCTTAAGCAAATGCACCGTACCACCCCGGTAGACTTTAAGCGAATGGATCTTGTTCGTTCACCGTTACCGGCTGCAAGAACCAGCCCCCTTTTAACCGCCCAGGCTAAAAAGCCTTTATAGGAATATCCGCCGTCACTGCACATTTTTTGAAACACCGTGTTAATAATAACAACGCAGCTTACCCCGTCAACCTCCCGGAAGTCGCCCCACATTTCGCCTTTGTACTCGTTGTAATAGTCGGGGTTGAACCGGTTAATGCTAATGTTTACGCTGTCATAAAGGTAGTCCAAGCAGCGCTCGTTCTCGGAAAGGGCCTTTTTATCCACCAGGACGCGTTTTAAATCGTTAAAGGTTAAATAACGCCCGTCCTTAAAAATGTAGTCTGTGGCGATTTTATCGGCCAACAGCACGGCAGATAGGCTGCGGGTCTGCTTGTCCTCAATTTCCGGGGATTTTATTTCCTCAAAAATTTGCTGCTGCAGCTGTAAAAGCCGGTCAAACCCAATATCGTTTACCGCCTCTACAAATTCCCGGCCGGCAAAGCCGTAGTTTTCGCTAAGTAAAATGGCTGCCTTTTGTCCGTCCTCGAATATGTTGCCCTCGTCAACCTCAAAGTCCAGCACCCGGTTTACAGCGCCGCCCTGCAGCTTTTCGTTGCTCAGCGGCGTTTCGCCCGAGCAAACAACGGTAAAGTTCCAGGTATATTCGGTATCTACCCCCAGCCGCACATTACTGCGCCCGCGCCCCTTGCCCGAGGCCAGCTTATAGATCATGGCCGAAAAATCGTCCTTTAACAGGCGGCGCACCTGGGCGGTATCGTCAATAAAAAACGGCAGATTATTTAAACAGTTGGCCCGAACCTCGTAGCTTACGGCGCTGTCCTTAAAATCGGTAATAAACTGGCCAATTACCGGCTCGGCCCAAATAGAGGCCGCCAGCAGCACACAAACCGTTTTACCGCCGCCCGTAGTGCCCCAAATGTTAAACCAAAAGGGCAGCAGGCCGCACGGCTTTAATAAAACACTGGCAAAGCTGGCCGCCATCATGGCCCGCGGCTCTAACCGATTAGTTTGGCGCAGCCGCAGCACAAAGTCCAGCCACTTTTCCCGGCTGCCGGCGCTGTGTACCGAATCAAATAACGCGTCAAACCGTCCGTCCCGGTCAAATTCCAAATCGGTGTTGTACGGCATAAACCCGTTCTTTTTCCAGCCCATTTTAACCGTTGCGCTCCGGCGCGGCAGGGTATCAAAATTAAGGTCCAGCAGGGTGGAAATGTACCGCACAAAGTCTTTGGATTTATTGGAATCTACCGAAATGCCGTCATTCGCCAGTGAAATAACCTTGGCACGGTCGGCTAAAATGCTGCGCTGGTAAATGCGCTCCTGCCAGCCGTCCCCCGCGTTAAAGGCCAGCTTTACCTTTTGGGTGCCTTCCTCTACATTTTTAATAATTTGAACCGGCAGCACCGGGTGCGAGCAAACTATTTTTTGGTCAAACCGTGCGTAAGGGTCGGCAATCCCGCTGCTGTCGGCAATCCAGGCCCCGCAGCGCAGCTCCGGGTATTTTGAGCCAAAGTCGGTGTAATTGTCATCCGACCGGGCCGAGCGTTTGTTTTCCCTTTCCTGCTGCCGCTTTTGCTCTTTTTCGCTGCGTTCCGCCGCGCGAACCAGCCGGTCAACATTTTCCCTTGTTTTGCGGCCAAACTCGTCGGCACGCTCCTTTAGGTCAATAATCATTTGTTCCCGTGTTACCGGGTCGGTCTCGTCAAATATTTCGTTAATCACGCTGTCGCTGTAAAGCTCCCGGGCGCTTAAATTGCTAAAATCCACGGCTCATCACTTCCTTTTCGCTTTGTTCTAAGGCATATTGCAGGCCCGAAAGCCGACCGAGCGCCGCTAAAAACTGCGGGCTGGGTTCCTCCTCCGGCGTTTTGGGCCGCAGTGCTGCAATTTCGTCCTCGGTTTGCTTTAAACGGTCAAAATCTCGCCAATAACGGGTTTTAACTTCCTCCCGGTGTTTTGCTTGCTGCTCTTGCTTACGCTTTATCTGTGCCGCTTTCCGCTGTTGCGAAAAGGTTATATCCGCTCCGCCCAGCAGCTCCACCGCCCGGGTAAACCCAACCTGCTCTATTCGGCAGGTAAGGTCAATAACATCCCCCGTTGCCCCACAGCCAAAGCAGTGAAAGCTGTTGGTTTCGGGGTAGACCTTAAATGAGGCGGTTTTTTCACTGTGAAACGGGCAGCACAAAAAGCCTTTTTTGTCCGGCGTTAGGCCATACCGGGCCAGCACGGTTAAAATCGGGTTTTTCAGTTTTACATATTCCGCATTAACCTTTGCCATTTCCCTCACCTAACAACTCTAAAATTCTTTTGCCCGTGCTGCGCTTGTCGCAAAATAAAAACTCAACGCCGTAATGGCTTTGCATGGTGTACAATATTTTGTAAAGCCGTTCGCCCGAAACTGCCAGCGGCGAAAACTTTAACCTGGGGTTTTGCCAGCTGCGTACATCCTCCAGGCTGCGAATACTGCCGCCGTGTTCAATTAAAAACAGCAGCTTAATTCCGTTCTCGTTCGCCCGTTCAATCTCGCGCACAAAGCGGGAGTGCTGCTGGCAAACATTTTGGGTTACCTCGTTTAAATTCTGCTTGCGGTCAATAATCAACCGTGGGTTATCCAGGCTCATGTAGTCCCCAACAAACAGCTTGGAAACATAATGCTTTACGCCGCTTTGCTCAAACTGAGCCAGTATTTTTTGAATGGCCCGGGCCTTTTCCCGGCTGTCTATTTGAATTGTCATGCAGCTACCCCGTTAAAACGGCAAATCGTCGTCATTATCTACCTCGGAAAAGGCTACATCCGGGGCTGCTGCGGTTGTGGCCGGTGCGTTGGAGGGCGCGGTTGAACTATCTGACTTGCTGCCGCAAAATTCAACGCTTTCAACATTTACATAGGTGTAGGTGCGGTTTTCGCCGTCCTTTTCGTATTTATCTACATTTAAAGTGCCGTCTACCAAAATTTCTTTACCCTTGGCAAAGTATTTTGAAACAAAGGCAGCGGTGGCCCGCCAGGCCCGGCACGGAATAAAATTAACCGTTTTTTCTTTATCCTTGCCGGCGTAACGGTCTACCGCAACCGTAAAGTTACAGGTTTCTACCCCGGTTTGTGTGGTTTTCAGCTCCGGGTCGGCTGTTAAGCGGCCCTTTAAAACAATTTTATTCATTTACAAAATCCCCCGACTTTCTTGCCGCTGTCAGCACTTTGGTCCTCTTGCAATAGTCGCAATGCTCGCAGCGTTCAGCGTCCAATATTCCTTTTTTAACGGCGTCATAACGGCCAACCGTTTCGGTAAAGCGTTCCAGCTCAAAATCCAGCAGCTCCTGCTCTACCTCTAAAACCTCAAGGTCGGTTTCCTTTTCTTTCGTGGCGGCCGCCAAATAAAACGGCAGCCTTTTGCCGGTATTCTGCCGAACCACTTCCTGGTAAACAGCGCCCTGCAGATCGTAACGCCAGGCCTCGAACCAGGGCAACCGCCCCTGCTCCGGCACATACAGCGGTTCAAAATCTTTCATAATCTTTAAATCAACAATTCTGTCCGGCAGCAGGCTGTCTATTTTAACCTTAACCGCAACATCTGCAATTTTACCGGTCATAATAACCTGCCTGCGCCCGGCAAGCTGCTGCATAAAAAATCGGTCCCGCTCAATCCGCTTAATAATTTCCTCGGCCTTAACATATTCGGCCTTTAAGGTGCCGTCCCTTTTAAACAGGTTGGCATGCCCCGCCCGAAACAGATCCAGCGTGCCCTCAAAGTATGCGTCTACATAAGAACCGGTCAGCAGCGCCGGGGTTTCCTCCCGGCTGTATTCGCCGCTTAACTCGGCCATGGCAGCTGCCTGGCACTGCTCAAAGCTTTTAAACTGCGACACGCTCATATAGGCCATGTTTGCCTTTGGGCTAAAGTAGTTTTCACTCGTCAGTACCATTTTCGCCCTCCTGCGTTTTCTGCTGTTCCTGCTTTTTCAGTGCTGCCGCGCAATTACTGCAAAGCTTTTGGCCATATTTCTTTTCGGTGTAGGCCGCCAACTGTTCAGCGCCCATGCCAAACGCCGCGGCAATCTCTTTTCCGCACCGGGCGCATTCGGGGTTGTTGGCTGCCGGCAAAAATTCACGCACACGCAGCGCCTCTACAATTTCGCCAAAGGCTTTAACCTTTTTGGCACCAATTTGAATTTTGTGGCCCCGCCAGTTTTCAATGTATGGGGTGCCAAGCAGCTTGGTAATCATTTTCATGTTGGTGCTGTTTAAAATCATGGGTTTTACGCCGCGTTCCTCAAAATGGCAAACGGGGCAATCCTCTCGCTTGCCGTCTGCGCCAATAACAGTTTCCTCTGCTACGGTGCCAATGGTTAAAATTAGGTCCTTGCCGTCCTCAATTGAATAGGCGCCAAGGTAATTGGGGTTGGTTAGTTTTTTCCAGTGTGTCATTTTCTTTCCCTCACAGTTCAATTTCGTAAAGCTCGGTGCAGCGGCACCGGGGACAGCACATTAAATGCTCGTAAGGCGGGGCCGTAAAACCGTGCGTTTCAATTGTGGTTCCGGCCGAGTCATCGTCAAACTCCAAACCGCAGTTATCGCATTTAAGCACTGTAGGCTGGGTCAACAGGTCTAACTGCGTCAGTTCCGCCAAGCTCATGCCTCGGTCAGCTCCGTTTCCGGCTCCTTTGGCCTTTCGCAGCTTAGCCCAATCTTTAGCTTAGTGCCGTCTGCCAGGGTCAGCTCGGTTTTAACCTTGATTTCGGCAAATTCGTTATGTTCCAGCCCGGTAACAACCGTTTCCGGGTATTCCGCTTTCAGCAGCGAAATTAAATTGTAGGCAAATTCAAACTCATTCATTTTCAAAACCCTTTCATTTGACAAATTTTGTTTTTTGTGATATACTAAAGGTACAATCTAAACCAATGGTGCTGCCCTTTCGGTGCCGGTTTAGGTCATTTCCTTTTCTTTTTGGGGTTCCGGGTTCCCGGGGCCCCGCTTTTTTTATTTCCCCGCACCGTTTTGCTCTAAAAAATTCAGCTTGGCCTTTAGGCTGCGCAACTCGTATTCCTGCGCTTCGGCCTTTAGCTGCAGCCGGGTGTTCCGCTGCCGGTAATCGTCTGCCAGCTTTTCGTTCCGGCTCCACATGGTAACCGCTATTAACGCGCCTACCGCCAAAAAAATTAAAATAGAAACCAAAATTAAGGTTGGCACCAAGGTTAAAATCACTGCTTTTCCCTCCTTACACAAAATTGTATTTTTGCAGCTTGGCAAACCGCTTTTCGTAGCTTGCAATGTCAATGCCCCAGGCTGCGTAGGCCTCCTCGGTTGGAACCAATAAGCCGTCCAGCTCAAAGTCGCAGTTCTTTGCCACATACTCCCGCACCATAATGCGGTACTTACAAGCCACCGCGTTAGAGCAGCCAAACAACTCCTTAATCTCGTCTGTTCCCAGTTCGGCGTTTTTGTAATAAATCTCAATCGCCTTTTGAACCGATACCGGCCCGTGCCGTCTTTTTGCCATTTTAAATTCCCCTTTCGTTATTTGCGCTCAATTTTAATCTTGTCTTTACAAAACAAAACCATTTGACTTACAATGTACCGGCCCGACAACCCGGTTTCCCGCATAACGGCCGTTACTACCTCGCTTGCCGCCGGCGTTATTCGCACTACCTCTACGCTTTCAACATCTACTACCGGCGGTTTAAAAATTAGCTGCTTGCTCATTTTCATTCCCCTTTCCTTTTTAATCAGCTTTCCAGGCTTTCATTTGTTCCAGGCTACTTTTTTTTGCGGGGGCATTATTTTTCGCCGTCCTCCGGCACATACTCCAACAGGTCTGCTACGCTGCAATTCAAATAGGCACAAAGCGTTCCCAGCGTTTCCAGCGTTATCCCTTTGGCCTTTCGGTAATACAGGCTCGTTAGGGTCGTTCGCGATATGCCCGTTTCTGCCGCTACCTTGCTTATTTTCAGCAACCGCTTTCCCAGCTGCTCCCCTAATTTGACTACTACCATTTAATCACCACCTTTGAGCCGGGTTGTAGCTTTTCAATCTACATCTTTGCTAAAAAAAATAGCGTTCTGTTCTTTAATGGTAAGAGAAAGCAATTTTGTAAGCATTGCAATTTCTCTACCCTTAAAATCCGTCTTATTATCAATCTTTTTCTGGAGTGAGTACGGCGTGATTTTCAATCTTAAGGCAAGAGAATTGTATTTGTAACCCTTATCTTTGATTACTTTTCTTAGTGCTGCTGAGTCAGTCATTTTGTCACCTCCTGGAATTTGTTGATTTTTTGGCTACAACAATATGATAGCACACAGTTTCCGTTTTGTCAACAAAAATTTTAAAAAACATAAAAAAATGTTGACTTTTAAGAAACACTGCGGTATTATTTAGGTGAGGTGACAAAGAAATGCTACCATTATATGAGAATATACGAAAGCGGAGGATTGAACTCGGCCTTTCTCAACAGGAGTTAGCTGATAAATTAGGTTATAAATCACGCTCTGCTATTAACAAGATTGAACTTGGAATAAATGATTTAACACAAACTAAAATTCTTGCTTTTGCAAAAGCTTTAAATACTACACCTGGCGAACTTATGGGTTTGGAGGACCAAAACGAAACCTATCCCAATAATTTAAACCTCCCCGAACCAACCGTAACCGAAGATTACACCACATTCCCGGTAATTGGGGAAGTAGCAGCCGGATTTGAACACCAGGCGCTTGAAGACTGGGAGGGTGATACGGTTAACATTCCAGACACTTATTTAAAAGGCCGGGATAAAAGCGAATTTTTTGTTTTAAGGGTAAAAGGCGATAGTATGTACCCGGAATACCAGGACGGCGACCGGGTGCTTATACTAAAACAACCCACCGTAAATTACAGCGGGCAGGTTGGTGTAGTAATATATGATGACGAATTAGGTACGCTTAAAAAGGTTGAGTACAAACAGGGCGAAAGCTGGTTGCGGCTTGTTGCAATTAACCCCGCTTATTCACCTAAGAAAATAGAAAACGAAAATTTAGACCATTGCCGAATTCTTGGTATACCAAAACTAATTATTCGGGAAGTTGAGGAATAAAGCTGTTGGCTTCACCAGCACGAATGTTTAAATTTGGTTATTTAAGTTAAAAAGCAAAAGAAAATTACAAATTATTACAAAACACAAATAGTGGCTTGACAAAACCGAAAAAAAGCATATAATATTGATAGTAGCAAACAGCTACAACTTTAAAGTAAACTTTCGGTAGTAGAGCCCCCAACATTCGGGAAGCTTCGAGGCCGGAAGTTTTTGTATTTATCGAGGAGTGGGAAAAGATGATTAAAGTTGCAATTTTAGTTGACGGTGGTTTTTATAGGAAAAGAGCTCATTTTTTATTTGGTGACAAATCGCCCCAAAAAAGAGCTGACGAGCTTTTTACATATTGCAAGCGTCATCTCACATACAATAGTTTTAATCAAGATGAACCAATTTCACTTTACAGAATTTTTTATTATGATTGCCCTCCTGCAACAAAAAATGTTATGCACCCATTGACGGGAAAAGTAACCTCATTGGAAAAAACAGATTTGTATAAATGGACAACTGATTTTTTCCAAGAATTAAGTTCAAAAAGAAAACTTGCAATTAGAAAAGGCGAATTATTGGAAAGTTCCGTTGGCTATAATATCAAACCCGAAGTAGTTAAAAAGCTTTGCAGAAAAGAACTCACTATTGATGATTTAAGCGAAAGAGATTTTATACTTGACATGAAACAAAAGGGTGTAGATATGCGTATAGGTCTTGATATAGCTGCACTTGCAAACAAAAGGCTGGTGGACCAAATTGTTTTGATAGCCGGTGACAGTGATTTTGTTCCTGCTGCCAAACACGCCAGACGAGAAGGCGTTGATTTTATATTGGATCCAATGTGGTTGCCTATTAAACACAGTTTACAAGAACATATTGACGGTATTCATACTCCTACATTTAAGCCCGGATCTGAAAAAATAGATAAACTTTGTGTAAAACAAAGCCGAGAAAAACAAAGTCAAAGCGAACAATAAGCATGCAAATTCAACTAACATCTTGACAAGCAGGACGGAACCCATTATACTATTACTACAAAAGCCGTTTAGCGGCAGTGCTTTAAGCACAGAATAGTATAAAGAGAGCGTCCCGAAAGGGGCGCTTTCGTTTTAAATTAAAAAGTTGTTGACAAAATTAATAATCAAAGATACAATAAGGGTGTAAAGAGCATAATAACGCTCTTGTAGCAGTTTGCTACATTTACCGCTGACCAATATGCGGTATATAAGTGGTTGGGTCGAAAGTTTACCGCTGACCCGTAGGCGGTATATAAGTGGCGGGCAACACCCTTTCCTTGTTGGATTGGGTGCTTTTTGTTTAAAAAAATCAAATGCCACTTTACTTTTCGCCCAAAATCGAATAATATATATTCAGCGGCAAAAGGTCGCTGTGCCTGTGAAGTTATCGGCCGAGCTTGTAAGCGGTAACCGAGGCTGGGGAGGGTTCGCACTGATCCTGTTTCAAGCTATGCCTTTAAGGCAAAAAAGTGCATTTAGGTTTAATTTATTAAAATTTTTAAAAAATATGTTGACTTTGGCGGCTTAGTTGCATATAATATAGTTGCAGGTAATTTATTACGCTGTATACTCATGCAACCGAATTAGCGTTTAAGCGATATGTAATATCGCCGCACATGAGGAAAGCCGCCTTTTTGGGCGGTTTTTTTGTTGTAATAAGCATTTTTCAAAAATAGAGGGTTGACAAAGGCAGTTTTATTGCATATAATATAAGTAATAAGACCGCCCGCACCTCTCAACGATGTGTCCCAGGGCGGGTATTTTTTTATTTAGGAAGTTTTTATATGGATGTTAAAAAGCCAGCAACTTTCGAGGAACAATTAAATAAGTTAAAAGAAAGAGGCTGCATAATCAAAAATCCAAAAGAAGCATTATCAGTCTTAAAAAAAGTCAATTATTACCGTTTAACAGCTTATTTTTTGCCGTTTGTTGATTCAAACGGTTCTTACATTAGTAACACTTCGTTTAATACGGTATTGAGAATATATGAGTTTGATAAACGGCTGCGGCATTTAATTTTTCCAATTGTTGAGGAACTTGAAATACTATTGCGCACGGAACTGTCGTATATGCATGCCCATAAACATGGCGAACTCGGCTACTTGTCTTCCGAAGCTTTTAACTCACGCCATAAACACGACGCTTTCTTAGAAACTATCAGTTCTTGTATAAAACATAATGAAAATCAGTTGTTTGTAAAACACCACATAGAAAAATATAATTCACGATTTCCACTATGGGTTATTATCGAACTTTTTTCTTTTGGCGATGTATCTCGTTTTTATGCAGATATGTTGAGACAAGACAAAAAACAATTTGCATATAAAATTTTTAAAGTACCTGACAATATTTTGGAAAGTTGGCTTTATTGTCTTACTCGTCTGCGCAATTATTGCGCACATTATTCAAGGCTGTATTTCAATCGAATATCCCCAATTCCTAAAACGCCAAAGAACAGCACATATCATTACGATAACAGCATTTTTGACTATATCTTGGTTTTAAAAAATCTTTCGCTTAATAAGAAAAAATGGAACAATTCATTTGTTGTGCAACTTGAGGCACTAATAGAGGAGTATGCCGATAGCATATTGCTGAAACACATTGGTTTCCCCCAAAAATGGAAAAGTATGCTGTTAAAATAGTCGTTTTTTAAAATCCCTAACACACCAAATAAAAAAGCCCCCCGCCCTGCTGGAACAGAGCGAGGAGCGACCGGACGGGGCCGGTACAAAGAAAAGTAGCCTGGAAAACTACCGTTAATATTGTACCAAACCGTCCTTAAAATGTCAAGTAAAAGAAAGGACGGTATTTTTATGCCCATTTACAAAACAGGAAAGAAAAAGGCCGGCGAACAGCAATACCGGGTATGTATAAATTACACGGACGGAAACGGCCACTACCGGCAAAAAAACAAAAAGGTTTACGGTTTAGCTGCGGCAAAAATGGCCGAGCTGCGTTTAACCGAGCTGATTAAGGCCGAGCCGGCAGCGAAAAACAATATTTCGGTAAACGATTTATTTGAATTGTACATAGCCGATAAAAAGCATAATGTAAGAACTTCGACCCTTGAAAAAACCATTCGCTTTTTTAAGCATGATATACTGCCAATTTTAGGCCATGTAAAGCTTAGCAAGCTGAACCTAAGTGTTTTATCTACCTGGAAAGAAGCCGTGCAAGAGCGCCCGTTAGCGGTTAGAACAAGGCGTAATATTTACAGTGAGCTGCGCGCCATGCTGAACTGGGCGGTTAAAATGGAGTATTTGCCGGGCAACCCGTTAGTTCGATTAGATAATTTTAAAGAGGTTTTATTTGAAAAGCCGCAAGACAAGCTGCACTTTTACACCTCGGAGCAGTTTAAGCTTTACATTACCGCCGCAGCTGCAATGCGAAAAACTTTTAACAGCTACGGCTGCTATGTATTTTTTAACATTGCCTACTACACCGGGGCACGCAAGGGCGAAATAAACGCCTTAAAATGGACTGATATTGAGGGGAATATTATGCACATTCGGCGCAGCGTGGCCCAAAAGATTAAAGGGCAGCCCATTGTAGAAACGCCGCCAAAAAACAGATCCTCTTACCGGGATATTCAGCTGCCAAAGGTATTGCTTGTCATTTTGGCCGAACACAAACAAATGCAGCAGCAGTTAAAGGGCTTTAACAATAACTGGCGGGTTTGCGGCGGCTGGCACTGTCTTTCCGACACCAGTATTTCCAACGCAAATATAGCCTACGCCAAGGCGGCCGGGCTGCCGGTTATTCGTATACACGATTTTCGGCACAGCCACGCCTCCCTGCTGGCCAACAACGGCATTAACATTCAAGAAATTGCGCGCCGGTTGGGTCACAGCAAGGTTGAAATGACCTGGAACACCTATGCCCACCTTTACCCCGCCGAGCAGGAAAAAGCCCTTGAAGTATTAGAAAAGCTTTGAAAATTCGTGCCAAATTCGTGCCAGAAACAAAAAAAGCGCCTAAAATAGGCACTTTTTAAGCATTTGGTGGAGGCGGGGGGAGTCGGACCCCCGTCCGAAAACAGTTTCACAAAATTCTCTCCGGGTGCAGGCAGTTGTTTAAAGTTCCCTTACAACGCACACGGCTGCCAAAGCGCGCTGCTTGGTAGCTCCAAAATCATGACGGCGGGCGGAGCAAACCGCCGTTCACGTTCACTGCTAAAATGACGCTCTAACCGGTCCGCAGTTCTACCGGGTCGAACGGCAGCCTAAATTAGGCTGCTAATGCAATATTTCTATTGTCAGTTAATTTTTTTGCGACTTTTTAAGTGTTTTCGCCACACTACCCGCTAATCTTGCTTCCCTGTCCCCGTCGAAACCTTTACGCCCCCATATATAACGCCGGTTGCCCGGCGCAAAAAGCGTAAAATACCAGCTACTTGCCAAACACAACCGCTAAGAACCGAATGGATTCATCTACCCACGCGTTGGCCAGCGCTGCAACCTCATCTACATAAGGGGATGAGGCTAAATCGCAAGCGGCCAGGCCGTGCGGCCCGTGTGGGAAAATGTGCAGCTCGTACATAATGCCGTGCTCGGCCAGCGCCGCCGCAAACGCCAAACTGTTTTTGCAGGGCACACAGTTATCATCGGCCGTGTGCCACAAATAGGTTGGCGGCGTAAACTCGTTTACTTTATGCTCTAACCCGAATTTTAAATAGTCGGGAGAAGAGGTATCTTCCACGCCTGAAACATTTTTAATAGACCAAGCATGAGCAATGGCGGGGTCGGCTGCAATAACCGGGTACCCCAGCACCATGGCGTTTGGTGCAATCTCCTGCGGGGTAACACCCAAAAGCCCGGTTACGGCCGGGTCGTTACACATAGTACCCAAGGAGCAGGCCAAATGCCCGCCGGCCGAAAAGCCGCTAACGGCAATTTTTTCGGGGTCTAACCGCCATTCCTTGGCGTGACGCCGAATGTACAGCATGGCGGCAGCCTCCTCGCAAAGCTGCTCTGGAAAATGGGCGCCCGGCGCAACGCTGTACTGCAGCACAAAAGCACAATAGCCGGCCTTTAAGTACCAAAACGCAATGCACTCGCCCTCGCGGTTAAAGCAAACTTGGGCGTAACCGCCGCCCGGCATAATTAACATACCGGGGGCATTGTAATGATCGTCCCGGCGAAAAATATTGTTTACATAGCAGTGTAAAACCGGGTTTTGGTTGGTTTGCAGCATGGGAAATTCTTTTTTTAATTCAACCGTAAAATATTTCACGTTAATATTCCCTTTCTTTTACGGCACGTGCAATGGAGCGGTTCATATCTCGCACGGCGGCCGACTCGCGTTTATCGTACAGCTTTTTGCCCTTACAAAGGCCAACCTGAATTTTAATGTTAGAACCCTTAAAGTAAACCGAGAGCGGAATTAAGGTGTACCCCTGTTGCTTAATTTGGCCAAACAGGTGCAAAATTTCTCTTTTGTGCATAAGCAGCCGGCGTACCCGTAAAGGGTCTTTATTAAAAATGTTGCCCTTTTCGTAAGGGGAAATGTGCATTCCCTTTACAAACAGCTCGCCGTTTTCAATGTCGCACCAGGCGTCTTTTAAATTTACGCCCCCGGCGCGAATGGCTTTTACCTCGGTGCCGCAAAGCTCAATGCCGGCCTCAAGGCTTTGGGTAACAAAATAATCGTGGTAGGCTTTTTTGTTTTTGGCAACGGTTTTTAAATGTTCCAACGCCTGCAGCACCCCCTTTAACACATTTTAACTCACTTTTATTCTAACAGGGTTGTTAAAATTTGTCAATCCCTTTTTGGCTTAAAACGCCTTTTTAAAGCAAGGCGCCGTTTACACCGGGCACTTTTGGGCCAACAAAAGGGCAACGGTTTTTGTGGCGTGGCGGTTTTTGGTTGTACCGGCTAACCACGGCGTATTTTTACGCGCATTCTTTACAACAAACTAAAGCCCGCAAACGGGAATAATTTGGTTTAGCGCGGTAACAGTGTAGGTGGTGCCTGGCGGCGGGGTAACGCTTTGGCCGCTTAGGTTTACAAAGCAGGTGTCGCACCCGGCAGTAAGACCGCCGGCAATGTCGCTGCTTAAAGAATCCCCTATCATTAACGCCTGTTTTGGGTT
>URRK01000013.1 GCA_900550315.1 uncultured Oscillospiraceae bacterium
CGCACGGCGTTAAACCGCTCGGCCGCAAAGGTTTTGGTTTCAACCGCAAAATCGCCCTTTTGGTTTAGGCAAATTTCCTCCGAAACGGCTAAGGTAACGGTAACGCGGTGGCTTTTGCCGTCATTTGCCCGGTAGCTGGCCGCAAAGTACGAAACCGGGCGGGAAAGCAGATAGTTGTCGGTGATCAGCAAAGGGGTAAAAAACTCGGCCGTAAGGGTAATTTCGGTGTTTTGAAAGGTGTAGGTGGTAACCGTAGCGGTTAAATCTAACGCGGTTTGGGGAATGTTGTTTTCCCCTTTGCCGCAAAAGGTGTAGGGGGTGCCGTCAACTTCAACCGTGCCCAGCAGGGTGTTGGGGGCGCCGGTCCAGTGCTCGGTGGTGCAGCTGTTCAGCCGGTCGGCCGGTGACCAAACCGAAAAATAAGGGTCTACCGTTATAAGCGGAACAGAGGGTGGGCGTAAACGCATAAAAACATCTCCTTGATTTTTTGTTTTATTTATTATACAATATAAATAAGGCAAAAAGAATAGGGATTGCAATTATAAAAATGAGGATTATAATTTGAAAGAGGATATTTACTACTTTGCGCCGCCGGGGGAGCCCAGCCCGTTTTACTTTAGCATTGTGGGGGTTTCTTACTGCGACGGCAGCTATAAGATCAGCCGCCCGCCCCAGGAGCTTACCGTGCTGGAGTATGTTCACAAGGGGTGCGGCACCATTGTGGTAGACGGCAAAGAATACACCGCCCGCGCGGGGGATGTTTATATAATACACGCCAACACCAGGCATTACTACGCCTCCTCGGCTGGGGATCCTTGGGTAAAAAGCTTTTTTAATATGCACGGCCCGCTGTGCGAAAGCCTGCTAAAGGCCTACGGGCTGGGCCAAACAACCGTAATTCCCGCGTTTGACCGGCCGGAGCTTTTTTGGCAAATGCACCGTAATGTGGTGCAGGCCCACCGGGCCAAAAACACCAATGTTTTTCAAAACGCCGCGGTGGAGCTGCACCGCCTTATTCAGGCCTTTGGCGCGTTTTGCCAAAAAAACAACCGCCAAAATGCGCCCGACATCGAATTCCGGCCGGTGTTAGAATATCTGGCCCAAAATACGCGTACAATAATTACCAACAAACAGCTGGCCAATTTAATTTTTCGGTCGGAGGATTATTTGGTAAAGGGATTTCGGCGCTTTTACGGCGTTACCCCCTACAATTACCAGCTAAATTTAAAAATTGAGGCCGCCCGGCAGCTGTTGCGGCAAACCAAGCTGCCCGTTTCGGCGGTAGGGGAAATGGTAGGCTACGGCGACGCCATGTATTTTTCCAACATTTTTAAAAAAAAGTGCGGCATTTCGCCGCTAAAATACCGTAAACAAAACCAATAACCGTTTTAAAGGAGGAACCGTTTTATGAAGCTTACATTTTTAGGCGCCGCGCACGAGGTTACCGGCTCTTGCACCCTGCTGGAGGCCTGCGGCAAAAAAATTTTGGTAGATTGCGGGTTAGAGCAGGGGTTAGACCTGTACCAAAACTGCGAGCTGCCCATTGCCCCCGGCGAGGTAGATTTTTTGCTGCTGACCCACGCGCATATAGACCATTCCGGCAAGATCCCGATGCTTTGCGCGCAGGGCTTTAGCGGCCCGGTTTACGCCACCGGCGCCACCTGTAAGCTTTGCGGCATTATGCTGTTAGATTCGGCCCATATACAGGAGTTTGAAGCCAAATGGCGCAACCGCAAGGCCGAACGCTCCGGCCGGGAGCCGTATGTTCCGCTTTACACCACGGCCGACGCCGCCCGCGCCCTAACGCAATTTAAGCCCTGCAGCTACGAGCAGGAAATTACCCTTTGCCCCGGCATTACCGTAAAGTTTACCGAGGCCGGGCACCTGTTGGGCTCGGCCAGCATTACCGTAACGGTTACCGAGGGCGGGCAAACCAAGACCCTGGTTTTTTCGGGCGATTTAGGCAATGTAAACCGCCCGCTGATTTGCGACCCCGGCCAGCCGCAGCAGGCCGATTATGTTGTTATAGAATCTACCTACGGCAACCGTCTGCACGGCGAGCGGCCCGATTACATTGCCGTGCTGCAGCAAATTTTGCAAACCACCTTTGACCGCGGCGGCAATGTGGTTATTCCCTCCTTCGCGGTGGGCCGCACGCAAGAGCTTTTGTATTTAATTCGCGAAATTAAAGAAAAACGGCTTGTTTCGGGGCACGATAACTTCCCCGTTTATGTAGATAGCCCCCTGGCCGCCGAGGCCACCGGCATTTACAGCGGCGAAATGCGGGAGTATTACGACGCCGAGACCTTAAAGCTGTTAGATGCGGGCATTGACCCCATTCGTTTTCCCAACCTGCGTATTTCGGTAACCAGCGACGAATCGATTGCCATTAATGAGGACCCCACGCCAAAGGTTATTCTTTCGGCCAGCGGTATGTGCGAGGCGGGCCGTATTCGCCACCATTTAAAGCACAACCTTTGGCGAAAGGAGTGTACCGTTTTGTTTGTTGGCTACCAGGCCGAGGGCACCCTGGGGCGCCATTTGGTAGACGGAGCCGAAAGCGTAAAGCTGTTTGGGGAGGAAATTAAAGTAAACGCCCAAATTTGCACCCTGCAGGGCATTAGCGGCCACGCCGACCAAAAAATTTTGCTGCACTGGCTGGCCGGCTACCAAAAAAAGCCCGAATACGTTTTTGTAAACCACGGCAACGACGAGGTTTGCGACGCTTTTGCTCAAACGGTGCAGCAGCAGCTTGGCCTGAACGCCACCGCCCCCTACAACGGCGCGGTTTACGAGCTGACCCCCTTTAAAATGCTGGAAAAAGGCAATACCCAGCACGTTTTGCCTAAAAGAAGGCAGGAGGACGCCCGGCAAGACCGCACCTCTGCCGTATTTGGCCGTTTACAGGCGGCCGGGCAGCGCCTGCTTCGGGTTATTGCAAAATACGCGCAGGGTGCGAATAAGGATATTGCCAAATTTGCCGATCAGATTATAGCCCTGTGCGATAAATGGGATAAATAACGGTAAGCGTAATTTAAAATAAAATAGCACCGGCCCCTAAAAGCAAAACGCTTTTAGGGGCCGGTTGTTGCCTTAAGGCTAATGAATAAAAAAATTGCCCGGGGGTTCCGTTTTTGCAAAATAAGGCCGGCAAAGCCCGTTTAAAAAGGGCCTTGCCGGCAGAGTTTAGGTTGTGCCCTGCGGCTGGTTTCCGCAGGGCTAAAGTGCGTTATTTTTTCAGCGGTTTGGTGTGCCAAATGTTGTCGGCGTATTGGCGAACGGCACGGTCGGCGGCAAAAATGCCGGAGTGCGCCGTATTCAGCAGCGACATTTTGTTCCAACGGTCCCGGTCGGCGTAAAGCTGGGCGGCGTAGCGGGTCGCGCGCATATAGTCGGAAAAATCGGCCAGTGCCATGTAGCTGTCAACGTTTAATAAAAGGTCCGAAATATCGCGGAAGTCGTTGCCGCCAATGCCGCGGCTAATAAAATCAATAACCGCTTTTAGCTCGGCGTTGTTATCGTAATAAGAGCGGGGGTTGTAGCCGGCGTTTTTCAGGCGGTTTACCTCGTCGGTCTGCATGCCAAAAATAATAATGTTGTCGTCGCCAACCGCACGGTGAATTTCAACATTCGCGCCGTCCTCGGTGCCAAGGGTAATGGCCCCGTTCATCATTAGCTTCATGTTGCCCGTGCCGCTGGCCTCGGTGCCGGCTAAGGAGATCTGCTCGCTAATATCGGCCGCCGGAATCATCAACTCGGCCAGGGTTACGCGGTAGTCCTCCATAAACACAATTTTTAGTTTGTCACGCGTGGCGGGGTCGGCGTTAATTACCTGCCCTAAAGCGTAAATTAAGTGAATAATTTTTTTAGCCAGCAGGTAGCCCGGGGCCGCCTTGGCGCCGAACACATAGGTGCGTGGGGTAAAGGGGGCGTTGGGGTTGTTTTTAATAAATAAATATTCCGAAATAATTTTTAATGCGTTTAGGTGCTGGCGCTTGTATTCGTGCAGGCGCTTTACCTGCATATCAATAATCGCGTCCGGGTCAATGGCAACGCCGTTAACATCTTTAACATAGTTTGAAAAGCGAACCTTGTTGCTGCGTTTAATTTTGCCAATTTCGGCCAAAACGGCTTTATCGTTGGCAAAGGCGGCCAGCTTTTCCAGCTCCTCGGCGTGGTGCTTAAAGCCGTTGCCAATTTTGCCCGAAATAAATTTGGTTAGCTCCGGGTTGGCCGAGCAAAGCCAGCGCCGGTGGGCAATGCCGTTGGTAACATTGGTAAATTTTTCGGGCGTTAGGCGGTAGTAATCGTTAAACAGGCTGTTCTTTAAAATCTCGCTGTGCAGCTGCGAAACGCCGTTTACGCAGTGGCAGGCGGCTACGCACAAATTGGCCATGCGAACAATCCCGCCCGAAATAATGGCAGTGCGCTCTACATAGTCGGCATCGTGCGTTTTCTCCCAAACTGCGGCGCGAAAACGGTTGTCAATCTCTTTAATAATAGTGTAAATGCGGGGCAAACGGTGGCGGAACATATCTACCTGCCAGCACTCCAACGCTTCGCTCATAACCGTGTGGTTGGTGTAGGCGGTTGTTTTGGTTACAATGCGCCAGGCGTCGTCCCAACCGTAGCCGCACTCGTCCAGCAAATAGCGCATTAGCTCGGGCACAACCAGCGCGGGGTGGGTGTCGTTAATGTGAATGGCAGCTTTTTCGGGTAAATTATCCAGCGTGCCGTAGGTGCGCAGGTGGCGGCGCAAAATATCTTGAATAGAGGCCGAAACCAAAAAATACTGCTGGCGCAGCCGCAAAGATTTGCCCTCCATGTGGTTATCCTCCGGGTACAACACTTTGCTAATAACATCGCTCATGGCCTGCTGCTCCAGCGCGCGCACATAGTTTCCGCTGTTAAAGGCGGCCATGTCAATGCTGGGGCTTTCAGCGCTCCAAAGGCGCAGCACATTTACGGTGCGGCCGTCGTTCCCCGCTACCATTAAATCGTACGGCACGGCGTGCACGGCGGTGTAATTTTTGTGCTCAACGTGGTGGTATTCGCCGTCCCACCATTCCTCTACCTCGCCGTCAAACAAAACGTCAACGGCAGAGGTGGGGCGGGCCTCCAGCCAAACGCTGCCGCCCGGCAGCCAAAAATCGGGCATTTCGGTTTGCCAGCCGTCTACCAGCTTTTGCCTAAAAATGCCAAACTCGTACCGAATACAGTAGCCCATGGCGGGGTAAGAGCAGGTAGAAAGCGAATCTAAAAAGCAGGCGGCTAAGCGGCCCAGGCCGCCGTTGCCCAGCCCGGCGTCCGGCTCTAATTCGTAAAGCTGGTCTAACTTAACGCCAAAGGCCGAAAGGGCTTTTTGCATGGTGCCCTCCAGCTCTAAATTGTAAAGGCTGTTTTTCAGCGAACGGCCCATTAAAAATTCCATGCTTAAATAGTAAACCATTTTGGCCTGCTGTTCTTCGGTCTGCTTGCGAAAATCAGCGCGGCGATCCCGCATAATATCCAGCAGTACCATAACGGTGGCCTTGTAAAAAAATTCATCCGACGCCTGCTCGGGCGAAACGCCAAAATTGTGCGAAAGCGCGGCGGTTATTTTTTCTTTTAATTCAGCGGCGGTATATTTCATATAAAAAATCCTCCTGAATAAATTTGGCGTGCAAAAAATTACACTTCGCTTTTTCTATCATAGTACATTCCGGCAAAAATTGCAAGCCCTTTTGCAGCTTTTCTATCACTAAATTTTGGCTTGTTTTTAGTTAGTTTTCACATCTTTTTTTCTAAAACGGTTTATTTTTGCAAAATAATTAGTAAAACTGTACAAAATACGGCGAATTTTGTTTACAGGAGAATTTTTCAATTGGCCAATTTTTTGCGTTTGTTTTTTGTTCAAAAGCCCTGCGTGCAAAAAATTGGCTTTAAAAGGTTGAAAAAACAATAAAAACATGGTATACTAACATTAATTGTAAGAATGAGGTGCGGCGCCCATGGCGGGAAAAAGCAAGGTGTTTACCATTCCAAATATTTTAAGCATGTTTCGGCTGGCGTTAATTCCGGTCTATGTTACCGTATATCTGCACGCCAAAACCTTAAAGGGCTACCTGCTTGCCGCCGTTATTTTAGGCGTTTCCACTTTAACCGATTGTTTTGACGGTATTATTGCCCGCAAGTGCAACATGGTTTCTAAACTTGGCATTGCGCTGGACCCGATTGCCGATAAAGCCACGCAGGGCATTTTAATTATTTGCCTGTGCGTGCGTAAGGGTAATTTGGCGCTGTGGCTGCTGTTTGCCCTGTTTATAATTAAAGAGGGGTTTATGCTGGTTATGGGCATTGTAAACCTGCGGCACGGTAAAATGCTAAAGGGCGCCATTTTTACCGGCAAAATGAGTACTACGGTGCTGTTCATTAGCATGATCGCTTTAGTGCTGTTCTCCGAAAGTATTCCCGATCGCGTGGTTAACATTATTGTTATTATTTGCGCCGTGTTTATGTTAATTTCTTTAATCACTTACATTCCCGCCTATTTTAGTAAAGATAATAATTTGCAAAGCATTAAGCCAGCCGCCGGCCCGGCGCAGGAGTAATATTTGGCCGGTTGCCTTTACCCGGCGCAATAAATTTTTGCTGAAGTACTTGGTTTTGTCTGGCACAAAATTTGTTTTTGCCGGGGTTAATCGCTTAAAAACGGAGTTTCCGTTTTAATATTTTTTTGGAGGTATTATTATGAACAAAGCTTTAAAAATTGGTATTGCTATTGCCGCCGCGCTTGCCGCTGTTGCCGGGGTGCTGTTGGTTATTAAAAAGTTTTTTTGCAAATGCAATGAAGAACCGGTAGAGGTTATTGAAATTGATTGCAGCGAGGACGACCCTGCCCCGGAGCAGGAGGACAAACCGCAAGCCGAGCAAAACGACCAGCCGGCCGACGAGGAAAAACCTGAAGAATAATTTTTTGCAGCCGGGCTGTTTTGTGGCCCGGGGCGCGGTGGCTGAACCGCAGCGCACGCGGCCGAACCTGCCTTAAAAGGGCAAAATAACGCTTTTTTGGCGTTGCTTTTGCGGGGCGGCAGCCTTACATGCGTGGGGTTAGCCTGTGCCTAAGGCTAAGGCCTGTCCGTCTGCCTTTTTGGGCAAAAATAAAAAAACAAGACCCGCCGTGTGCCGCAGTTGCTCATTGGCGGGCTTTTTTGGGGTGAAAAATTTGGCAAAGGCAGTTTTAATTACCGGGGCCTCCCGCGGGATTGGTGCGGCCACCGCAGCCCTTTTTGCAAAAAACGGCTACCGGGTTGCAATAAATTACCACCAGCAGCAGCAGCGCGCCGAGCAGCTGGCTGCCCAGCTTAGGCTGCAGGGGGCAACGGTGATAACGGTGCCCGGCGATGTTGCCAGCCCGGAACAGGCTAAAGCGGTGGTAGATCGTGCCGAGACGCAGCTGGGCGGGCTAAGCGTTTTGGTAAATAACGCCGGCATTGCCCAGCAAAAGCTGATTACCGATATTACCAACAGCGATTACGACCGTATGCTGGGCGTAAACCTAAACGGGGTGTTTTACTGCTGTCGTGCCGCGGCCGAATATATGCTGCGTCGGCACGCCGGCAGCATTGTTAATGTTTCCTCGGTTTGGGGGGTGCAGGGCGCGTGTATGGAAACGCATTATTCTGCCGCAAAGGCCGGGGTAGCCGGTTTTACAAAGGCCTTGGCCAAAGAGCTTGGCCCCAGTAACATTCGGGTAAACTGCGTTGCGCCGGGCGTGATTCAAACCGAAATGAACGCGAATTTTTCGGCCGAGGAGTTGGCAGCCTTGGCTGACCAAACACCGCTTTGCCGCCTTGGCACGGCAGATGAGGTTGCCGAGGCCATTTACTTTTTGGCCGAAAAAGGCAGCTTTATTACCGGGCAGATCTTAGGGGTAGACGGCGGTTTTTGCTAATGCCCTAAGTTTTAAAAATTAAAAAACCCCTTGCGAAATGTTTTGTAATTACCAAGCGGGTAATTACCCGCTTGCTGTAACTGCCCGCTGTTTTTAGCTGCGAATGGCCGCTTTTAAAAGCCCTTTAAAAGCCGGGTGAAACGGGCGGCAAAAAGGCAGTAAAAAAATCCTCACTCTTGCGAATGAGGATTTTTTGGCGTCCTTGCGCGGATTCGAACCGCGGACCTTTCGCTTAGGAGGCGAACGCTCTATCCAGCTGAGCTACAAAGACGAATATCTATTTCATTGACAACAAGGGCCCGTCGCTTAAAAACGGGCGTTCTGTTTTGCACGGCCGAGCGGCAAAAACGCCTTAGGTGCCCGCCGGCCTAACTTTAGCAGCCTTTGCGGCTGCGCAATTTTACCTTACTATCTTAACTTAAAACACACCAAAAGTCAACAAAAATCTAAATTTTTTAATGCTTTGCAGGGGGATTTTTATGAATCAGCTTTGCCGCCGCATTTTAGCCGCCGCCCTTGCGCTTGGGCTTTGGCTGCTGCCGCTTGCCGGCTGCCAAAACCCGGCAGCGCCTGCGGCCGAATCGCAATCGGCCGAAAACTACACCTTAAATAATTTGCCTGAATACAGCGGCGCGCCGTATGTTGCCCTGCAGCAAAATAAGCCAACCTTTACGGCCGAGCAGCAAAAGGCAACCGCTTTTGAGCAGTACAGCGAGTTAGACGCTTTGGGCCGCTGCGGCCCGGCCTTTGCCTGCGTTGGAAAAGAGCTGATGCCAACCAAGGAGCGCGGTGCTATTGGCGCGGTAAAGCCCTCCGGCTGGCAAATTGCCAAGTACGATTTTGTAGACGGCAAATACCTTTACAACCGCTGCCACTTAATAGGTTACCAGCTTACGGGCGAAAATGCAAATGTTAAAAACCTAATTACCGGCACCAGGGCGCTGAATGTAGAGGGTATGCTGCCCTTTGAAAACACGGTGGCCGATTATGTAAAATCTACAGGCAACCATGTGCTTTACCGGGTAACGCCAATTTTTAGGGGCGCCAACCTGGTGGCCAGCGGTGTTGCTATAGAGGCGCTTTCGGTGGAGGACGGCGGCACCGGCGTTTGTTTTTATGTTTATTGCTACAACGCGCAGCCGGGGGTAGAAATTAATTACCAAAACGGTACCAGCCGTGCCGCTGTGGTAATAGACGCGCAAAGCCGACCGCCAAAAAGCAATAACGGCAGCGGACAAAGCAGCGGCTTGGCCGGCGGGCAGAGTAATAGCTTGGCAAGCGGGCAAAGTGAAAGCAGCGCTCAAAATCTGGTCGGCAGCTTGGTTGTAAACACCTCTACCAAAAAAATTCACCGGCCAAGCTGCAGCGCAATAAAAGATACAAAGCCCCAAAACAAAAAAACCGTAACCAAAACCTGCGCCCAGCTGGAGGCCGAGGGCTATGCCCCCTGCCGGCTTTGCCGGCCGGATAAAGCCGAATAAAGCCTTGCCGCCCAAAAATGCCGGCTGGCCGAACTAAAAAAACGCCCTTTTAGGCATTTTTGCCGCAAAGTTCGGCCGGGCTTGCGTGGGGCATTGTAACCAATTGTAATTTTACAATGCCTTGCCGGTGTGTTAAAATTTAAAAGAGTGTGAACGCCGTGCGGCAAGCTGCAAAAACGGCGGGGTAAAAGCACGCTAAAGGGGGGAGTTGTTTGAAAAAACAGCGTAAAAAACAGCATAAAGCCCAAAATACCCTGTGCGTTTTGTTGGGGCTTGTTTTGGTTTTTTGCGGCGTTTGGGCCGCCCTTTACTTTTCGCAGGGCCGGCCGGGCGCATCCGAAAGCTCGCAGGTGCAGCCGGGCTACCAAGCTGATGAGGCCGCAAAAAACGCCCTGCAGCCCGTTTGCGGCAGCTTAAACCTTTCGGCCGAAATTATTAATGCCGAGCAGGTTGGCGATGTTTTAAAGCTGGATTATATTCAGCCGGGGTTAGATACCTATACCTTAACGGTGGTGCTGTATTCTTTAAAAGAAAACAAAGTGCTGCTGCAAAAGGATTTTGGCACTGACGCTTTTGAGACCGGCCAAACAGCCAATGGCTTTTATGTAGCCCGCCTGCAAACTAAAAAAATTGAATTTTACAGTAACAACGGGGCGCTGCAGCAAACGGTTACCCTGCCGCAAAGCATTACGCCCAGCACCCTTTGCGTTAGCCAAAACAAAAGCTACGCCTGCATTGTAGATGGCAGCGCCGTTAAAATTTTGGTTTACAGCTTTGCCGAAAAGCAGGTTACAGCCAGTTGTAAAAGCAGCGGCTACCTAAAATTTGTAGGGGAAAGGGACGACGTTTTCTACCTGCAAAATAACTCCGAAAGCCTGTTAAAGGTTACCGCTAAAACCGGCGATTTTCACCGTACCGATTATCAATCCAGCGTGCGGGCCTTTACAAAGTACGGCGTTTTTACCGAAACCGAAACCGGCTTTGCCTGCCCAAAAACCGGCGCGGGCAAAAAAACTACCGTTACGGTTAATTTAATTGACGAAGTGCTGCTTGCGGCCAACCAAAAGTACCTGCTTACCCTAACCGGCAACAACAGCGAAAAGCTAACGGTTTACAATATTCAAAACGGTAAAAATGTTAGCTATAACGGCCCGTTGTTTATTCGGCAGGCTTTGCCGTTAGAGAATGGGAACATTTTTATAACCGCCGGCCAAACGGCGCAAACCCCCTACCTTTTGCAAACCAAAAAGTTAACCTTTCGCAAAAACAAGGCGGCTGCCGGTGCCTCGGCCCCGGCGCAAAGCAGCAGCGAAAGCGTTGGCAGCCTTGCGGCAACCGTGCCAAAAAACGGCGGCAAGCTGTTAAGCGGGGTGCCGGTTCTTTCCCAATTCCCCAATTACCCTACGGGGTGCGAAAGCGTTAGCGCCGTAATTGCGGTGCGCGCGGCCGGGGACAAGCTTAGCGTAAAAAGCTTTGTAAACAACTACCTGCAAAAAAGCAGCAGCTTTTATTTGCAAGACGGCAAAAAGTACGGGCCGGACCCCCGCAAGTTTTTTATTGGCACCCCAACCAGCCGCAACGCCTACGGCTGCATGGCCCCGGTTATTGAGGCGGCACTGAATAAATTCTACGCCGGCAAAAAAACCGTTGTTAACGCAACCGGCGCCAGCTTAGAGCAGCTTTGCACCCGGTTTATTAATAACGGAACCCCGTGCATTGTTTGGGCAAGTATTGACATGGCCGAGCCGTATTACAGCAGCATTTGGCATTTGGAGGGCGGCGGAACCTACACCTGGCTGGCCAACGAGCATTGCTTGGTTTTAATGGGTTACGATAACGAGAATTACTATTTTTCCGACCCGTACAAGGGTGCGGTTGTAAAGTACAAAAAGGCGCTTTGCCAAAGCCGTTACCAGGCCTTTGGGCAGCAGGCGCTGGCAATAAAGTAAGGGGTGTTTTTGTGGTTATTTCTTGTATTGGCGATAGCTTAACGCAGGGCGATTACGGCATAAAGGGCAAACGGGGCATTGCAAATGTGCAAAAGGAGAATTACCCGTATTTTTTGCAGCAGTTGCTGCGGTGCGAGGTGCGCAATTTTGGCAAATGCGGGTTTAAGGCTTCTAATTATTTAGCCTACTACCGCACCGGCGCGGTAGATGTTAAAAATTCAACCTTTATTATTGTGCTGTTGGGCACCAACGGGGGGTTTGATTTATTAGCTGAAACGGCAGATAATAACGATTTTAACACCCTGCTGGATCTACTGCGGCAAGACGCGCCGCAAGCAAAAATTTTGCTTTGCACACCGCCGCACTGCACCGAGAACCCAAGTTATTCTAACTGCGGGTACGCCGAGCAGGTTGCTAAGGCAACCGCTTTTATACGAAATTACGCTGCCAAAAACGGCTATCGGTTAATCGACTTGGCTTTGGCGCCCGAATTTACTGCCGAGTCGGAAGCGGTAATGCAGCCAAATGACGGGTTGCATTTTGGAAAATTGGGCTACCAAACCTTAGCCGGCATAATTGCAAAAGAGGTGCGCGCCGCACGGTAGTGTACGGCTGCGGCTACAATTTTAAAAACCGACCGACGGGGGCGTTAAGCCTGCCAAGAATTTAATTAAAAACAACACCCGCTGCACAAAGCTTTAAGCCTTGTGCGGCGGGTGTTTTAACTTTAAAAGGTTTTGTTGCTGGGGTTTTTCTTTGGCGCGGGGGAATTAATACATCCCACCGGCACCGGCAGCAGCTGCGGCGGCAGCGGCGTTGGCTGCGGCAGCGTCCTCTTTCTTATCGGCCACTAACGACTCGGTAGTAAGAACCATAGCGGCAACCGAGGCGGCGTTTTGCAAGGCAGAACGGGTAACCTTGGTGGGGTCTACAATGCCGGCTTCAATCATGTCGGTGTATTTTTCATTGTAAAAATCAAACCCGTAGTTTGCCTTTTCAGAGGTCACGATTTTATCAATAATAACAGAGCCCTCCAGCCCGGCGTTAAAGGCAATTTGGCGCATCGGCGCCTCTAACGAGCGCAGCACAATGTTTACGCCGGTTTTTTCGTCGCCCTCGGTGGTGGCGTCGGCCAGGGCCTTAACGCTGTTAATGGCGTTTACCAAAGCAACGCCGCCGCCGGCAACAATGCCTTCTTCAACCGCGGCCTTAGTTGCGGCTAAAGCGTCCTCAATGCGCAGCTTTTTGTCTTTCATTTCAATTTCGGTGGCGGCGCCTACTTTAATAACGGCAACCCCGCCGGAAAGCTTAGCCAAACGCTCCTGCAGCTTTTCACGGTCAAAGTCCGAGGTGGTATCGGCAATTTGGTTTTTAATTTGGTTAATGCGGTTTTCAATTTCGGTTTTGTCGCCCGCACCGCCAACAATAATGGTGTTTTCTTTACCAATTTTAACCTGAGAGGCACGGCCTAATTGGTCTACGGTAGTGTCCTTCAGCTCTAAGCCCAATTCCTCCGAAATTACTTCGCCACCGGTTAAAATGGCAATATCCCGCAGCATTTCTTTGCGGCGGTCGCCAAAGCCGGGGGCCTTAACGCCTACACAAACAAAGGTGCCGCGCAGCTTGTTTACAATTAAGGTAGAAAGGGCTTCGCCCTCAATATCCTCTGCAATAATTACCAGCTTTTTACCGGATTGCACCATTTGCTCCAACAGCGGTAAAATTTCCTGAATATTGCTGATTTTTTTATCGGTAATCAGCAGCATGGCGTCGTCAATCACGGCTTCCATTTTGTCGGTATCGGTGGCCATGTAGGGGGTAATGTAACCGCGGTCAAACTGCATGCCCTCTACAACATCGGTGTAGGTCTCGGCGGTTTTAGATTCCTCAACCGTAATAACGCCGTTGCTGGTAACCTTGTCCATGGCCTCGGCAATCAGCTTGCCAATTACCTCGTCGCCGGCCGAAACGGTAGCAACACGGGCAATATCCTCGCTGCCGGTAACTTTTTTAGAGTTGGCAACAACGGTTTCAACCGCTTTGTCAACCGCTTTTTGAATACCCTTTTTTACAACCATGGGGTTGGCGCCGGCAGCAACATTCTTCATGCCTTCGCCAATTAAAGCCTGTGCCAAAACCGTAGCGGTGGTGGTACCGTCGCCGGCAACATCGTTGGTTTTGGTAGCAACCTCTTTTACCAGCTGGGCGCCCATGTTCTGAAAGGGGTCTTCCAGCTCAATTTCCTTGGCAATGGTAACGCCGTCGTTGGTAATAAGGGGGGAACCGAATTTTTTATCTAATACGGCGTTGCGGCCTTTCGGGCCCAAGGTAACCTTAACAGCGTTTGCTAACTGGTCTACGCCGCTTTGCAGCGCCTTGCGCGCTTCTTCACCAAATAAAATCTCTTTAGCCATAACTTAAAACCTCGCTTAAATTTTAATGTAAAAAAATTATTCAATCGTTGCTAAAATGTCGGCCTGCCGAACAATTGAGTACTCTACACCGTCAATTTTAACCTCGGTGCCGGCGTACTTGCTGGTAATTACTCTGTCGCCAACCTTTACATACATTTTAACCTCGTTACCGTCTACAACCCCGCCCGGGCCAACGGCAACAACCTCAGCCATTTGCGGCTTTTCCTGTGCGGCGGCGGTTAAAATAATGCCGCTTTTGGTTTTTTCCTCGGCTTCAACCGGTTTGGTAACAACACGGTCGGCTAATGGTTTAATTTGCATAAATAAAACCTCCTGAAAGATAATAAAAACTGTTTTTAGCACTCTTTGCTCTTGAGTGCTAAATCTATTGTAATCCGAATTTTCAAAAAATCAAGCCCTATTTCTCATTTTTAAAAAATTATTCATAATTACCTAAAAAAACCGCTTGTTTTTGGTCGAAAAATATTTTAAAATATATAAGATAGCATTTAAAATACATAAAATTGCTTTTAAAGGTTAAGTCTTGTTAAAATTCAATTCTTGCTTTTGGTTTTGGCCTGGCAACTGCGCCGGCTAAAACCGCCGCCGGCACCAAAGGGGGAGCTTTATGAACAAAAAACAGCTGCTTTTGCAAAATGAGGAATTAAACGCCCGGCTGAACGAGGCGCGCCAAGAGCTGCAAGCGCTGCACATTCGCCTAAGCGAGGCTAAGTTAGAGCAGGAAAGCCGCCTGGCCGCGTTAGAGCGGCAAACCGCCCGTTGTGCCGAACTGCAGGCCGAGGTAGATTTTTTAAAGGCCGGGTTGGCGGCCGGTATTGCCGGTTCCGCCGCAGCCAAGGACGACCGGGCCGGTAATGCTGCGGCAAGCAATTTGGTTGCAACCCATTCACCGGTTAACACTTTACCAATTGTGGATGAGGAAACCGCCGAGGAGCCAGATGTGGATAAACAAAAAAATGACGAACAGGCGGTAGAGGGGCCGCCGGAAGATGTGTCGGCAGAGGAGGAAACGGCCGTGAATACGCCGGCAGTGCCCGCACCAAAAGCTGATATGCCGGCAGACAATACGCTAACCGGTAATGCACAAAACGGCGATGCCACAAAAAACAATTTATCGCCGGTTGGGGAAACGCCTCTTTCGGAAAGCGCGCCGCAGGCAAGGATCCCCGCGTTTAGTGAAAACGGGTTAGATTTTGAAAGCTATTTTAACGAGCCGGCAGCGCCCGCCGAAAAGGGCGAAAAAACAGAACAAAAATCGACCGAGGCCTTGGCTGCCGAGTCTTTTATAGAAAATGCCGCGCCCGTGCCAAAGGGCCAGCCGACCAACCCGGAATTTGACGACCCGCAGCCCACAGACCTGCAATTCACAGACCCGCAGCCCACAAAGCTGAAATGCGGCAACCCGCAACTGGCCGATTTACAGCAACCACCTCCACATTCGGCCGAAAAGCAGCAAACCGAGCAGGAGCCGCTGGCCGACCCGGAATTTGCCGATTTTCAATCCATAGACCCTCAATCTACAGAGTCGCAAGATGATGACCGTCAGTCCACTGTCCTGCAGCCCGCAGACTCGCAATCCGCAGCGCCGCAGTGTAACAGCCCACTATCAGAAGCGCCCGCGCCGGGCGCTATGGCAACCCGCACGCCGGACGAGCAGCAGGAACTGCAAAATTACTGCGCCCGGTTAATTGGCCGGGTGGCACTGGCGGCAACACGGGTCATGGTCTACAACCCTACGCAAAACGCGGCCAATGTTAAAGACTTAGCCCTTTCAAGGTCCGAAGTGTTTAAGCGGCAGGCCACCGCCTTTTTAACTCAGCCGGGCAGCGGGGCGCTTTTGCGTCGGCAGTTAGACGCCCTAACGG